>JBAXRP010000011.1:0-41388 GCA_037131145.1 Bacteroidota bacterium | reverse complement strand
ACCTTGAACCTTGAACCTTGAACCTTGAACCTTGAACCTTGAACCTTGAACCTTACTTTGGATTAATATCCGGCAGAAACTTGAAAAGCTCCTTCACCGCTTCGTTCAGTTCAGAAATACCCGTTCCGTCATAACCTTGAAGCGCGTTTTTTGCTTTATACAGCGTTTTGATATCATCGCTGGTAAGTGTGGCGGCTTTAGCTTTATTTATGCATTTACCGAGTTCATTTTTAAAGGCTATTGAGAGCTTGTCTTCCTTTGGAGGTTTATAGCCATTTTTTACTTTAAGAAGGGCGTCAAGTGTTGGCTTATATTTCTCAGTCGTATTTTCGGCTTTCGCTTTTACCACCGATGGTTTGCTTAATGAATTGCCAGTATTTGCCTGTTTTTTCTCAGCTTTCGCATCTTTCTCATCAGCTTCCGGTGTTTTCTCACGGGCATCGGAATTATTGGGTTTTGCATTGTTTTCCTTCGGAATGGGTTTGACTTTTTGAATGACCGAATCTCCCTTTTTGGTTGAATTTGCCTTGTCACCCGTGAAAAGACCAATGATCGTTGTTCGGTTTTGCCAGGCAAGGATTCCAATTAAAACGACAATGACCGCGAGAAGCAGGATTTTACCGCGCATGGCGTTTTTTTTTTGCCGGGGAACTGGGGCGCTCACTGCGTCATTTGAGGCGGCTGCCTGTTTGCCATGTGTTGCCGCCGGTCTCGGTTCCGGAGGAAGAGGGCTGTCAACATTGGTGACATGGGCAAGCAGTACTGTGATGTTATCGTTGCCTCCGGCTTTGTTGGCTTCGTCAATAAGTACCTTGGCGGCGTCGGCAGCGATGGGGTTGTTGCGCATAAATAACTCAATATTACTGTCGGTTAACATTCCGTTAAGCCCATCGGAACATATAAGTATGACGTCGTCGCTCTGAATGTTATACGTTGTATAGCCGGGATTTGGCGGTCTTTTGGCTTCGCCAAGACTCTGTGTTATGATGTTGCTTTGCGGATGATAGAAAGCCTGCTCAGCAGTTATTTTGCCGGCGTCTACCAGTTCCTGAACATAAGAATGGTCATGAGAAAGCTGTTTCAGCCCCGACTTATTTTGCAGATAAAGCCGGCTGTCGCCAACCCAGGTAATGAAGGCTTTATTTTTGATAACCCAGGCAACCACAAGCGTAGTTCCCATGCCTTCGGTTTCGGGAAATTGTTTCTCGTGATCAATAAGGTCTTTTTGTGCGGCTATAACCGATTCAATAAGAATGGATTTTACTGCGCCTTCCTTATCGGGCATTGCCTGTGCAATTTGCTGCTGAATAAATGTTTTTACGGATTCAACTGCTATTTTGGAAGCGACTTCTCCGGCATTGGTCCCGCCCATGCCATCGGCGACAATGAGCAGCGATCCTTTTTCAGAAAGTCCTTTGACTTCCCTGGAATCGAAAAAGACCCATTCGCCGCTTTCCAGGTCGGGAATGTAGCCATGATAATCTTCGTTGTGGTCGCGTTCCATTCCCCTGTGGGTGAGCGCAATTATCTGTAAATCGGTTTTTGTTGCCATAAATGAAATTTTTTAAGGATGCACTTTGATGAATTATTAATTGCCTCCCCCCTCTCCTTTAGGAGAAGGGGGGCAGGGGGGGTGAGGTGTATTTCCCCACCCTTCCCTCGCGGCAAAGCATTTTATTTTTTTCCTGACTTCTTCTTTTTGGTATTTTTACTATCCTGGTCTTCAGGAGGTTTTTGATTTATAGGGGTAAGCGGCATTTTGGGTTCCGGCGTATTAATTACAGGTTTTTCAGGGATGGCTGCAACTCGATAGTTAAGAAGTTGTTTAACGACAATTCCGCAAAGTTGCCATTCAACACTGCCTGCGGTGTATAACGGCAGAATATAGAATCCTCCCGCTACCCTGGTTGGATTATTCGGGGTTTTGATTTTACCGGGAAACTCTTTATCGGCAAAGTCAGGTTTGTCTTTGTAAATAGCAAGTTTAGTCCGGGTGGAATCATTCGGGGCAAGATCATTATCAGTATTGCCAAGTACGAGCCAGCCTGCATCCGATTTTGCCAGATAGTGGATTTTCAACCCCTTTGCCTTCGTATTTAAGCTATAAGCATAAGTTCCTGATATTTTCATCAAAGAATCATTCGCAGGCATTTTCATCAGAGTATCTGGTTTAACCTGGATAAATTTATTGCTGTAAACCGCCCTTGCGGATGCGTCGGAGAGTGTTGGTTTAAGCGAGTCAATGGTTAGATATTCCTGATAATTTGGGTCGCCCGCCCAGGGAGTAAGCGTTTTATTGTCGCACCAAAGCTTTCCATCGGCAAGTACAGCGAAGGCGTAAATTCTGCCAAAGTATTCGTTTTCGCCCCTGCCAAAAACGAGGGCAGGGTTGTTGACCGATTGCAGAACATAATCCTGCCTGATTATATAAACGACACTGTCGAGACAATTCTGAATAATCTCTTGGTTGCCGCTTAGGAACCTGAAATCCTGTTGCGCCTTTATCGTAAGGTTGCTTATCAGGATAAAAAATAAAATAAAAGATTTAAGTTTCATGTTTTCCAATTTTTATTGCTGAATAGCTGAGAGAGGAACTATCATACCTGTATTTTCGCCTACGCCCGCTGAAACAATACCAATGGCATAGTATTTGGATTCGGCTTCATTGAATACAAAAACAGGTCCGCCGGAATTGCCATGTTCAAAATTCCTGTCGGTAACCAGAATATATCCGTTTTGTAATTGTGTTGAAGAAACGATGCAACTACCATAAATAGGAGAAATATTGGTAGGCGAGCTGGCTCCCAGCCCAAGGGGATATCCGAGAATATGCAGTTTCTGTTGTTGCTTAAGAATGGCAGAAATATCGGAATATGCTGAAATACCTCCCTGTTTGCTTGCATTGGTAAAAGCCCAGTCGTCGGCGCTCAAATGAGCCACCGTAAACATAACTGGCGAGCCGTCTTCATCTGTTTCTGTCTTTATTTCATCTGCCGACCGGTTGCATTTAAAATTTGAAGTGGTGAACGAAATTGTTGAGCCATTGGGAGAAAAAGCGGTAATATAAGCTGTTACGCTGCCTCCGTTTGAAGCTACGCTATTGAGCAAAAGTCCGGTTTCATCTTCAGAATTGATGAAGAACCAGGGTTCAACCACGTGGCGGGCTGTTATAAATCTGCCATCATTCAGCAGGAATCCAGTGCCGCTCCATTTGTAATCTATCTCTTTCTTTTTGCCGTTATATTCAGCTACCAATTTGTCAACAAACATGAAATATACATCTGGAAAAAGGCTGTTCATGTTCATTGATTCAGGAACATGAGGACCTGTTATCGAGTCTGTAGGCGGCCATCTGCGGGCACTCTTGGCGAGTTCTGCCATTTGCAATTCAAGCCGTTTGCGCGCTTTATCACTGTTTTTAACCTGGCGCTGAAGTGAGTCAACATCGCCTTTGAAATTTTTGGCAGTTTCAAACAATTCCTTGTTTTTTGCCACCAGGTCTTTAATCTTGGTTTGACCCTGATACAGAAAATATCCTGCAACCAACATCCCCAGCAGAAAAACAGCGGATAGCGCCATGATGGCAGTTTTATAGGGTTTAAGCGCCTGCTGCCTGAAAAGGCTGAGCCTGCGCGAAAGTCCGATAGATTTAACGCCTGGATTGGCTGGAACAAGAAACCCGATTTTTGGTCCTTCCATCGAAAGTTGAATTTCATCGCCATTCTGCAGAAACCATTGGTTCTTAACTGGGCGACCGTTGATTAGCGTTGGATTTGAAGCCGACAACTGCTTAAGAACCCAGTTGTTGCCTTCGCGCGCAATGGCTGCATGACGCCGGCTGACCGTCGGAAACATATCGCCAAACTGAACCTGGCATTTGGTATCGCGCCCCAGTTCAATATAGTCAATGATGATTTCCTGAGTTTGGCCTGCCCTGTAACGATCAGATGTTACCTTATGCTCCAGAATAAAATAGGTTCTGCCACCGCCGCCAAAGATGGACTTTACGCCGGCGCCTATTGATTTTGAGAATTGGTTGTTCTCGTTGTGTTCAGTTTCTCTTGTTGCCATAATTATCTTGTTTTGAATGATCAATTTTAGTAACCTCTTTTTAGCGCTAATAGTCAGTGTTTAAATTGTTCCGACGTTGGGTATCGTTTTTAACAACTTTCAGGGTAACGTCGCCGATGGTAATAATATCATCGGGGCAAAGCATTCTCCGTTCTCCCGCGTATAGTTTTTCAGCATTTACAAATGTGCCGTTAAGCGATGGCTTCCATTGGCGCATAGCGTTGTTCCATTGCCCGTCAAGTATATAATAGCCTGGTGAATTGCCCGATGTTTTTTCAATAGTTGAATGTTGCCGCGAAATATAGGTGGTGGTCTCCTCTTTTATTTCGACAATATTCCGGGCGTCAGGGTCGGCGCGTCCAATCTTAATCACACCTTCTTCATCAATGCATAAGTCGCTGAGGCGGTAAGGCCTGCCATATTCTTCGCCCTGCATAATCAGCAAACTAAGCTTATCTTTATAGAAGTTAAATGATATATTTCTGTTCTCAACGGGCTTTCCGAGCAATGATAAAATCTCATCGGTACTTTGAAAACGGTTTTTGTAATTGGGCTGCAATGATTTGTTGAATATTGTATCCCATTCCGAAGGCAACCTGCAGTTGTATTTTTTAATGTCAATAATCCTGCCCTCTTTAACATTGCGATTGTAATTTGCCAGGTCAGCGTCGGTTTCGAGCGGACCAAATGGAAAATGTCCGCTGAAAACCTCATAGAACATGGTTCCAAAGGCAAAAATGTCGATGGTGGGAAGAACAGTCACGTGCATATCTGTCGGATTGAGCTGTTCGGGCGGCATATATGCAATAGTTCCAAAAATTTCCGTAGGCTTGTTGAATATATTTCGCCTGGTCATGCGCATACTTTTATGACCTGAAATGCCAAAGTCGGTAAGTCTGGCTTTCTGGTCGGTTGTAAGAAGGACATTGTCGGGCTTAAGATCGCGGTGAACTTTCCCATTGCTGTGAAGGTCGTTAAGTCCCATCAATACCTCATGAGCCCAGCGCTTTACCGTTTCGTAAGGGGTGTTTTTACCAATAACTGCCCTTATATCGCCGCCGGCACAAAAATCCATTACAATATAGGGGTTGCCGCAGGTTTTGCCAAAGTCCCAGGAATGGACAAGATATTCGCTTGCAATTTTTCCTGTATCATATTCCATTCTGAAGCGCTGAAGTATCCCTTTGCGTTCCTCTTCGTAAGGAATCTTGAACAGATTAAGCAATTTAAGCGCTTTTACCTGTCCGTTACGCCGGTCAGTAACCTTAAAAACACTGCCGAATGCGCCTTCGCCAAGTCTTTTTTCTATTCGGTATTGGTCAATAGTATCACCTTTTTCCGGGTTGCATGCAAAAGGTATTTCATAGAAATCATTCCCTGAAGAACCGTCGGGAGAATTAGTTTCCATAAAAGAGTAATTTACAAATCAAATTCAAACCGTGAATCACCCAAAAGAATAATGTCTCCTTTTTTTATTTCCACCGGTGAGCCAGGTCTGATAAATGTTGTTTGTAAACTACTCTTATCCGTAATAAACCATTTACCCTCTTTGTTGAAAATAACTGCCTGTTGATTGCTTGTAATGGTGGAATTGTTTGGAATTGTATTGTCCCGGTTAAGGATCACCTTCTCTCCGCTATAATCCAATGTTTGTTTTACCTGGTTTTCAGTTGTCAGTTGTTTTAAAGAAAACTTCTGTGAATTTCTTCTTGACCAGGGCGTTTCAGTTTCCATCCTTCCGGGAGGCGTTGTTTTCAGAGGATCGCCGCCCGTCTTTCTGTTTCCTCTGTGTTCATCTTCACTATCATTGTTCTTCAGAGGTTTTTTACAACTGATGCACTTTACCGCGCCGGCGGAATTCGGGTAACCGCAAAACGGGCATGAAGCGGCAGCCCCTGATGCGCCCGATTTTACAGATTCATTCGGAGCATCAATATAAGGTCCCGAAGGTCGGGCGCCTTTGATGGTTTCATTCAAATTTCCTGATGAAGCATCAGGCGATCCATGATTGGTTTCCTGAACCATAGAGCCTTTTTGAGGGGCATTGCACTTTTCACAGCGCATTGACGTCGAGGGATTGTCCCATCCACAGTTGTTACATCTCATATAAAAAAGTTTTAGAAGTGGAAATATTTACTAAGGTTTGGACGCATTACATATCCTAAAACCTAATGAATTAAGTACATGTGGTAAACTTTGACATTGAAAAAAAAGTTTGGATTTAATTCACAAATGTACGTTTTTGATTGGTCAAACATAGAAATAAAAATTCAGTTAGCGATAAAAATTCGGATCTGCGTTGAAAACTTCCAACTGCGCCAAATGAGATATGCGGTTTCCCTTTTTTATCTCATTCCCCGTCAGAATACAACAGTCCTGAGAGAGTTATTACAAAAAAAATTATACCTTTGCCCTTTGTGAAAACTTTTTAATTATCGTTATATGGGAAAAGGAGATAAAAAAACGAAACGTGGCAAAATTGTCATTGGTTCATCAGGAGTAAGACGGGCGCGGAAAAAGAGAAATACCACTCCGGCAGTGGCGTCGAAGGTTGAACCTGATAAGAATACCGAAGTTGTTGAGATGGAATTAGCTGCCGAAAAAGCCGCCAAAAAATCTTCCAAAAAAGCTGAAGTAACCGCAAGCGTTGAGGATAAATCAAAAGCGCCAAAAGCCAAAAAGAAACCGGCAGCCGATGAGCTGCTTCATGAAGAGCCTAAACAAGAGTAATCTCAGTATTATTTATTATGCCATTTATGTCCGGACAGGGTTGTCTGTCTGGACATTTTCATGATGAACATCCCGCAACAGTTTTTTCCGAAGTTAAATGATTGGCAACTTTCGAAGTATTCTCACATGGAAGTTGTCTATCGTGAATGGAACGAGCGAATCAATGTAATTTCCAGAAAAGATATTGACCAGTTTGTGATCCATCATTTGCTACATTCGCTCGCGATTGCAAAAGCGATCTCATTTGCCCCCGGAACCACTATTTTGGACGCCGGCTCCGGCGGCGGCTTTCCCGGAATTCCTCTCGCTATCATGTTCCCGCAAACCCAATTTGTGCTGGTTGATTCCATTGGTAAGAAAATCAAAGTTATTGAAGCTGTAAAATCGGAATTTGCGCTGGAAAATGTGACTACGAGAAATGTCAGATTTGAAACCATTCACGAAACCTTCGACTTTATCACAGGTCGGGCGGTAGTCAATTTACCGCTGTTCTGTTCAATGGTGAAAAAAAATGTAAAAAAACATGGGATGAATTCTATTGCTAACGGAATTTTTTACCTTACAGGCGGTGAAACTGACCATACCTTATCGCTGATTAAGGCAAAGTCAAAAACATGGAATCTTGCTGATTTTTTCCCCGATCCCTATTTCACAACAAAGAAACTGATTCATCTTTCTGATTTTCAGTAAAATATTGACGCTTAATATCAACCTGTTAACCAACAATCCTGTTTACCGGTGAAATAGTCCTTGTTTATCTCACCAGTTTTTTATTATTTAGCCTGCTCATTTTCAATTACATTCTAACCAACTAAAATCTGGAATATTATGGCCGAACCTAAGAAATTCATTCCTTTTGTCTCCTCCGAAACCAACATGAAGGAATTTTCAATCCGGGCGTTGATCATTGGTCTTTTCTTTGCCGTGATTCTTGGCGCCGCCAATGCCTATCTCGGACTTAAGGCAGGGATGACAATCGCTGCAACCTACCCCGCCGCCGTTCTCGGAATGGCTATTCTGCGGTTAATGAAAGGAACAATCCTTGAAGAAAACTTTACCCGTACTGTAGGTTCAATTGGCGAATCGGTAGCCGCAGGCGCAATTTTTACATTACCGGCATTTTTCGTTTCCGGTATCTGGTCGGAGTTTTTCACTGCCGGACACTATATCACCTCCTCTCTGATTCTCATAGCGGGCGGCGTGCTTGGAATTATGTTTGTGGCTTTGCTTCGCAGGGTGATGGTTGAAGACGCCGAATTACCCTTCCCCGAGTCAGTTGCAGCCGCTGAAATTCACAAGGCAGGCCAGGGCGGATCGGGCGGCTCAAAATTCCTTTTCTGGTCAATGGCGCTCGGTGGGTTGATAAAAATTCTTGGCGAGCTCAAATTATTTCAGTATCTGTGGGAACATTTTGTCACATTTGGCAAACAGGTCATCAGCGGCACTGTGTTCACAGGTCAGGGTGGTATGTTACTCAGCTCTCCCGGCGTTAGTCCTGCATACATGGGCGTTGGCTACATCATTGGACCGAAACTCGGAGCGCTGAACTTCAGCGGAGGTATCCTCGCCTGGGGCTTGATGGCTCCCATGATTATGTATTTTCTCATCCCAAGTATCAATTTTCAGGATTGGGCGGCATTTCTGATGACCAAAGATCCCACCCTGACCCCTGACGCCGCTTTGTCCAAAGTGATAGATCCTTCCTATCAGATTAGCCAGATATGGCGGTTTATCGTTCGCCCAATCGCCATTGGAGGAATGCTTGTAAGCGCCGGGTTCACGCTTTTCAAAATGAGGAAAAGCCTTTCAACCGGAATAGCGCGGTCGGTTAAAGATGTGAAAAAAGCTGCATCAGGCGTTGAACATAATGTGCCAAGAAATGAGAAAGATATCAGCTTCGGTTGGATTCTGGTTGGCATTTGCGCAGTTGCGGTTCTTACTTTCGGAATCACCTACTTTATCTTTGCCACAACTCTTCTTATCGCCATTGTCGCTTCAACGGTGATGATTATTCTGGCTTTTTTCTTTGCTTCTGTTTCAGGTTATCTTGTTGGAATAATGGGTTCATCAAACAATCCCATTAGCGGATTAACGCTGACAGCATTGGTTGTCACCGCCTTGATTCTCGTGGCGCTTGGCGTACAGGGCGATTCGGGCGTCGCTACCGTTCTCGGCGTCGCCGCCATCGTTTGTGTGTCGGCGGCAGTTGCCGGTGAAATGCTCCAGGATCTAAAAGCAGGTCATATCCTCGGCGGCACTCCCTGGCGGATGCAGATTGGCGATATTCTCGGCGTAATTCTTGCAGGCGCTGTAATGTTCGTGGTTCTTGCCTTCCTGAATGACGGCGATATAGCGAGCGGCAAAAATTTGGGATACCAGGGCGGCTTTGGAAGTAAAAACCTCTCGGCTCCTCAGGCAAGCCTCATGGCGATTTTATCACGCGGTATTGTCCAGGGTCAAATGGCTTGGCCCCTGATTATTGCCGGAATGCTGATGGGCGTTGCATTTATTTTGATGCAGGTGAGAAGCCCGATGCTGGTCAGCGTTGGGATGTACCTGCCAATTGAAACTACCTTCGCCATTTTTATTGGCGGTCTGATAAAAGGAGCCGTTGAAATGTATTCTGAAAAACGTAAATACAATGACGCCCAGAAAATCAGGGTTGAAAATACCGGGGTTTTACTTGCGTCAGGTATGATCGCCGGTGAAGCGCTCATGGGACTTCTGATTGCCATTTTCGCGGTGTTCAACATTTTCCTCTACAACTATTTCAGTTTCTTCCAGGAACCGAAATTCTATATCAGTTTCGTTATCCTTGCCATTATTGCTTATGTTTTGATCCAGATTCCATTGAAAAATGCAGGAAAACCGAATGATCCCGCCCCTCCCTCCTCTGGAATGTAAAAAGTTTTAACCACATCAGGAAAGCTGTTTCATCTGTTTTGAGGCAGCTTTCTTTTTAAATTGCGAAATTGAAATATGTTTCATGCCTCTCTACAGTCCCCAATACCATAAAAGGAAAAGGCAGGGGTTTTAAAAATTATTAAAATGTCAACTTTTTTTCATCACGACAGCGCCATAAAACATGTCACCGGGGAATCGGTTTTCATTGAGGACATCGCAGTTAACGACCAATTGTTGCATGGAAGGGTTGTTTACAGCCGTCATGCCCACGCAGCCATTACCACAATTGATGTATCAAAAGCCAGAGGCGTTGCAGGGGTAAAATCTATTCTCACCGCCGCCGAAATTCCAGGCGAAAACCAGATGGGACCAATCTTTCATGATGAAATATGCCTCGCTTCATCAGAGGTTACCTTCATCGGGCAGGCAGTGGCGCTTATCGCAGCCGAAAGCGAAGAGGCGGCGCATGAGGCTGAAAAACTCATTTCAATTGAATACGCGCCACTCCTGGCAATACTTGATATTGAAACTTCTATGGCTCATGCCAACCTGATTGCGCCGGAAAGAACAATCACCCGCGGGAATGTTGAAAAGGCATTAAAAAACGCTCCGCACGTAATCCGTGGAACCCTGAAAACCGGCGCGCAGGAACACTGGTATCTCGAAACTCAGTCGGCGCTTGTAGTTCCGGGCGAGGGAAAGGAGATGAAAGTTTATGCGTCGAGTCAAAACCCGGCAGAAACCCAGGCTATTATCGCCGAAGTTCTCGGACTTCAGAAAAATGAGGTGGAGGTGGAGGTCAGGCGAATTGGAGGAGGCTTTGGCGGCAAGGAGACGCAGGGAAATCATGTGGCTGCATGGGCGGCATTGCTCGCCGACGCCACACGCTGTCCTGTGAAGATTCACCTCTTCCGCGACGACGATCAGATAATGACCGGCAAACGTCACCGCTTTCTTTCTGAATACGAAATCGGATTTGACAACGACGGGTTGATACTGGCATACAAGGTTGAGCTCAATTCCGACGCCGGCGCAGCCAGCGATCTTTCGCGCGCAATCCTCGAACGCGCCATGCTTCATGCCGACAACGCCTATTACCTACCTGCCGTAAGCATTGTGGGCAGAGCATGGAAGACAAATCTACCGCCCAATACCGCCTTCCGCGGGTTCGGAGCGCCGCAGGGAATGGCTGTAATCGAAAATGCAATCGACAGGATTGCTCGTTTTCTTGGAAAGGATGCCGCCGAGATTCGGTATATTAATTTCTATGGGTATCATGAACGAACCCTTACCCCTTACGGGCAGCCAGTGGAGATCAACAATCTTTTCAAGATCTTTGACCAAATTTACGCCTCATCGGAATACCAACGCCGGCGTGAAGCAATAAACAAATTCAATGCGAAGAACGAATTTTTAAAAAAAGGCGTCGCAATGACTCCGGTAAAGTTCGGCATCTCCTTCACCTCGTCCTTCCTCAACCAGGCGGGAGCTCTGGTAAATATTTATACCGACGGCACGGCGCTAATCAATCACGGCGGCACAGAAATGGGACAGGGGTTGCATACCAAAATCCTACAGATCGCTGCCGCAGAACTTGGCGTCTCCCATGAATTTGTAAAGGTAAGCGCCACCAACACCTCAAATGTTCCCAACACTTCGCCCACCGCCGCGTCATCAGCCAGCGACCTGAACGGGATGGCAGTGAAGAACGCCATTGATATTCTTAAATCCAGACTGATTCCTATAGTGGTCTCGGAATTGTTAGCGCAACAGCCCGAAATAACGATTTCGCCGGAAAGTATTGTTTTCAAGGATAATTTCGTTTATTCTTCCTTAGATACATCTGTAAAGATTTCTTTCGCAAAACTCTGTAAATCGGCGCACCTGAATCAGGTCAGCCTCAGTTCCACCGGATTTTATAAAACTCCCGGCATCTTTTTCGACCGCGAAACCGGGCAGGGAAAACCATTCTATTACTACTCCTTTGGCATGGCTGTTTCGGAAGTTATGGTTGATATTCTAACCGGACGTCACACTCTCCTGCGCGCCGACATCCTTCACGACACAGGCGATTCGGTTAATCCCGGAATTGATATTGGGCAAATTACCGGCGGCTTTATTCAGGGGGTGGGATGGTGTACAACGGAGGAGATTAAATGGGACAAAGCCGGCAACCTCCTTACTCATTCGCCCGACACTTACAAAATCCCCACGATCAACGATATTCCCATTGATTTCCAGGTAAACCTCCTACAGGATGTTCCAAATCCTGGAACTATTCGCAAAAGCAAAGCTGTTGGAGAGCCTCCCTTCATGCTGGGACTGTCGGTGTGGCTGGCAATAAAGGATGCTATTTCGGCTGTTGGAAATCATAAAACCGAACCGGAATTTTCACTGCCCGCCACCGGCGAAGTGATTGTGATGGCTACAGAAAAAATTAAATCCGGCGATAAATGTTAAAACTAATCCTGATTGCGGGAGCCGGCGGTTTCCTCGGCACAGTTTCACGATTTCTCACCTCGCGGTATCTTCACAACCTTTTTTTGACTTCGTTCCCTGTTGGCACTTTCGTAGTCAACATTATCGGCTGCCTGCTCCTCGGCATTTTTTACGGCATTTCAGAAAAAGGAGATGTGATGAGTTCAGAATTGAGAATTTTCCTCACCGTAGGATTTTGCGGCGGTTTTACAACATTTTCAGCATTTGCATACGAAAATTTAGCTCTTCTTCGCGACGGCGACTTCTTCTATTTTGCACTCTATTCCGCGCTCAGCCTATTTATTGGATTAACCGCAACGTTTCTGGGTCATCAGTTCATCCTAAAAACTTTCTAAACCATGGAAACCAACGCCGAAGCAAAATTATTGCGAATTTATATCAGCTCAACCGATAAATTCAAACATCGCCCGCTTTATGATGTGATTGTTTTCGCGGCAAAACGATATGGACTTGCCGGGGCTACCGTTCTGAAAGGATTTATGGGCTATGGCGCAAGCAGCGTTATTTATTCCCAGAAACTATGGGAAATCACCGAGAAATTACCTCTTGTGATCGAGATAGTTGACGAAACTGCGAAGATAGACGGCTTTGTGGAAATCATTCTGCCCTATTTCGATAAAATTCCCAAAGGAGGCTTGATAACTATTGAAAATACAACCATTGTGCTACACAAATCCGGGAAGAGAAAAGGATTTTTTCTGTGACGGATTGAGAGCGCTCTGAAAATTGGAATTTCTGTTTTTCTCCCAGAACGTCCCTCCAATTCTAACCCGCGAACATCAGCTCAAATAACAATGAACGGAATGTTGAAAACGATTTCGGCTTCCTCCTTATAACTAACCATCTTTCATTGATAAAACAGGATATTATCATTAATAATGCAGATTTGGTAAGCAGCCTGTTACTCATATTTTTTATTAATTTCGCACACCATAAAAAAATCAATCCGATGTTAAAAAAAATGACAATGATGCTGTTTCTTGCCGCATCATTTATCCTCGCCTTTACCGGTTGTCACCGGCAACCGGGTAGCAAAGTTACCGCTCTCAGCTCTGAAGATTCCCTGCTCAAAGTAAAAATCAGCGAGTATGTATCTGTTAAACTCACCACCGACCTTTCAAAACTGAGTGAAAAGGAAAAACAGATGATCCCTTTGCTGATAGAAGTGGCTGGGATTGTTGACGGTTTGTATTGGGAACAAACTCTGGGCGATAAGAAAGCCTTTCTTGATACCATCCAGGATTCACTTATGCGTCAGTTTGCTGAAATAAATTATGGTCCCTGGGAACGATTGAACGGCAACAAACCATTTATTCCCGGATTTGGCGAAAAACCTGCCGGCGCTTTGTTCTATCCGTCGGATATGACCAAAGAAGAGTTTGAAAAATGTAATGATAAAAACAAAACCAGCCAATATACGTTGATCCGACGGAACGATGACAAATCGTTGAAAGCGGTTTGGTACCATGAAGCATACCGGGAAAAAATCACCCGCGCCTCTGAATTATTAAAAAAAGCAGCTATGCTGGCAGAAGATCCCGGATTGAAGAAATACCTTGAGCTTCGCGCCGAGGCGTTCCTAACCGACGATTATTTTGCAAGCGATATGGCATGGATGGAGATGAAAAATAATACCATTGATTTCGTCATCGGTCCTATTGAAAATTATGACGATGAACTTTTTGGTTACAAAACAGCCTACGAAGGCGCGGTGTTGATAAAGGATAAGGATTGGAGCCTGAAACTTGCTAAGTTTGCCTCATTTCTGCCCGAATTGCAGCAAAACCTTCCTGTTGAAGCCAAATATAAGAAAGAGAAACCGGGTACCGATTCCGACCTGAATGCTTATGATGTTATTTTTGTTTCAGGAAACTCGAACAAAGTGAGCAAAACCATCGCCATTAACCTCCCAAATGATGAAAAGGTACAACTTGCAAAGGGTTCGCGTCGCCTTCAACTCAAAAATGCAATGCGCGCCAAATTCGACTATATTCTTTTACCTATCGCAAATGTTCTTATTGATTCTTCACAACGTGTCAATGTGAAGTTCGACGCCTTTTTCTCGAATGTAATGTTCCATGAAGTGGCGCACGGACTTGGCATTAAAAACACCATCACCGGAAAAGGAAATGTACGCACAGCTTTGAAAGAGAAGTATTCATCTTTTGAGGAGGCAAAAGCAGATATTCTCGGACTTTTTATGACCACTCAACTCATTGCAAAGGGTGAGGTTAAGGATATTACCGCAGAGGATTGTTTTGTGACTTATATGGCAGGATTGATTCGCTCGGTTAGATTCGGAGCTGCCAGCGCTCATGGCAAAGCCAACATGATGTGCTTTAATTTCTTTGCCGACAATGGCGCATTTGAGCGCGGAGCTAATGGAACCTACAAAGTAAACTTTGAGAAAACCCGCGAAGCCATGAATAAATGGGCTGCCATGGTTCTGAAGTTTGAAGGCGATGGCGATTACGCCGGCGCCAGCGCATATCTTGAAACCAATGGAAAAATCAGGGAGGCTTTGCAAACCGATCTCGAAAGACTCAGAACTGCTAATATCCCCTTAGACATTGTTTACGAACAGGGAACTGCGGTATTGGGATTGTAGTTTGGGATGATGGATTGAAGGGATTGAAGGGATTGAAGGGATTGAAGGGATTGAAGGGATTGAAGGGTCAGCAACTTGAGTTGCCCAGACCTTCAGGTCGGGGATATGGAAATGAAGATGTCCAATGGGCTTTAGCCCAAAATCAATAGTTTTTATACCGGACTCAACTATATAACGCAGGCTAAGGAAAAATATATATTTTTATCCACTGAAATTAATATACCAAAACAATGGCAGAAAACCTACAGGAAAAAGCCAATGAAATCCTTGATAAGGCACAATTGGCGTCAGCAGAATTCCATCAATACAATCAGGAACAAACCGACCTGATTGTTGAGGCAGTATTTAAAGCGGGTTTCAATAACCGGGTGAAACTTGCAAAAATGGCGCAGGAGGAGACCGGAATGGGCAAGTGGGAAAACAAAGTTATTAAAAACGTACTCGCTACTCAATTGGTTTATGAAAGTATCAGGAATGAAAAGACAGTTGGGGTTATCTCTTTTGATCCCAAAACCGGAATAACAGAGATTGCTCAGCCATTAGGACCCATCCTTGCGGTGATTCCGGTGACGAATCCTACCTCAACAACAATGTTCAAAATACTTATCTGTTTAAAATCGCGCAATCCGATTATCATCAGCGCACATCGTGGAGCAGCTAAATCGTGTGCCGAAACAGTGCGGATTTGCTATGAGGCAGCTCTTGCAGCCGGAGCCCCGGAAGATTGTATCCAGATGATCTCCTCCGGCAGCAGAGACTTCACCCAAACAATCATGGCTCATCCAAAAATCGCGCTTATACTGGCAACCGGTGGAACCGGACTGGTGAAGGCAGCTTATAGTTCGGGGAACCCGGCTATTGGCGTAGGACCGGGGAATGTGCCTGTTTTTATTGATGAAAGCGCCGACATTGCATTTGCCGTGCAAAATATTATCTCCTCTAAAACCTTTGATAACGGGACAATCTGCGCAAGCGAACAGGCTATTGTTGTTGTTGATAAAATTGAAAAACAGGTGCGTGAAGAGTTCGAAAATCAACACTGCTATTTCCTTAATCAAGAAGAGATAAAAAAAGTGGAAAAGATCGCAATTGTTGCTGAAACGATGAGTATGAGTCCGTTTGTTGTCGGTCAGCCGGTTTCAGTTATTGCAGCCAAAGCCGGAATAACCGTTCCGGAAGGGACAAAAATCCTGTTGGCCAAACTTGATGGCATTGGAAAAGATTTTCCGCTGTCGGTTGAAGTGCTTGCGCCAATTCTTGCCTTTTACTCTGCCAAGGATTACAATACCGCAGTTAACATGTGCATTGACCTGAATTACCTTGGCGGAATCGGTCACAGCGCGTGCATTTATGCCAACGATGAAAAGCGGATAATGGAATATTCAGAATTGCTGAATGCCGGTCGGATTCTTGTAAATACGCCAACATCGCAAGGCGCCGTCGGCTATTTTTTCAACCACCTTGCGCCATCGCTCACATTGGGCTGTGGAACCGGAGGTAAAAATATTACAACCGAAAACATAACCGCAAAAAATCTGCTCAATATTCAGCGCGTCAGCCGCCGAATGCCTAACGAATTGTGGTTCAGCCATGATCAGTCAAAGTATTACGACGAATCGCTCGGAGCTGATGAAATTATGAAAGAATATTATAAAAATCATTAATCTTTAAATTTATGGTAACGTTTAGTTATAACCCCGACGATAAGGTCTTTACAGTAGCTTTTGTAGGGAGGATGGACACTCTCGCCGTCCAGAAAGTGAGTGAAATGATACAGGTTAACCTTCCTGCGAAAGATGAAAAATATGAAGAGAAAATTGTGTTCGACCTGAACCAGGTTGATTATATATCATCTTCCTTCATCCGGATTTGTGTCAATGTTGCAAAACAAACCAAACCCGGACAATTTTCCATAGCTCATTGTCAGCCATTTATTAAGAAAACATTTAAGATATCGGGTCTCGATGAGCTTCTGAATGTTACCTGAAAACCATTTTTGCTTTTCAATCATACTTTCCGAAGTTCCCCTGTAGAATATGAAAGATGAATCATGGTTGCCGCGGTTTGATGAACCGATGTCGGAATATCTGAAGTCGGAAAGATACCGGAATTCATCCAAAGGGTTAATATTTTCAGACTTCGAAGGTCAGGAAGAGGCAAATTACGCTTTTTGGCGTCGCCTGACTCCGGCGCAAAGGTTAGAGTTGCATACAATAATGGTCAGTTCCTTATATGCTGATAAAGTCGTAAAAAATGGAGGCAGACAGGTTTTTGAAATTGTTTTTACGGTGAAATCCAAATGAATATATTTAATGATTTCCATCAACGGTTCCTGTTTGAATTATTGAAGCATAAAGTGGATTTCATCGTTGTTGGCGGTTTATCGGTCGTTTTCCATGGATACATAAGAACAACCGGGGACATGGATTTGTGGATTCGCGCAACAAACGATAATAAACAAAAACTGCTTCCGGTTATTGCACAATTCGGTATTTCCGAAGATTCAATGGATTTTATAAGAAACAAAAATTTTGCCGAAACTCTGGCATTTCATTTTAATAATCCGCCGGAAAAGGTCGAATTTCTAACTCATATTTCAGGACTTAGCTTTGATGACTCATACGCAAATTGCGACCATTTGGAAGTCGAACATTACGATGTTCCCTTCCTGAGTTTTGAAGATTTAATTATCAACAAAATGGTTGCAGGAAGGCTAAAAGATCAAGCTGATGTTGAGGAGCTGAAAAAAATTCATTTCAACAAATAACAATTCCACTGTTGCCGATTTGCGATCAAAATGGCATAATTTAGCGAGTTTGCAGTCTATGCCCGATCGCAGTAAAGTTGAAAATTATCATTAGGAAAAACCCACATGATTTTAAGAACCGAAAAAATTGTCAAAAAATATCGTAAACGCACTGTTGTCAATGAAGTTTCCGTTGAACTGAAACAAGGTGAAATAGTTGGGTTACTTGGTCCGAACGGCGCAGGCAAAACAACTTCGTTTTACATTATCGTTGGGCTGATCAAGCCGCTTTCGGGTAATGTTTTCCTTGACGACGTCAACATTACCCGCGAACCGATGTATAAACGCGCTCAGCGTGGCATCAGCTATTTGCCGCAGGAAGCTTCGATTTTCAGAAAACTGAGCGTGGAAGATAATATCAAGGCAATACTCGAATTTACTGGTCTTTCCAAAGAACGGCAGAAAGAGCGTCTTGAAAAGCTTCTCGATGAATTTGGGCTACAGCATGTCAGAAAAAGCGATGGAATTACCCTTTCGGGCGGCGAGCGAAGAAGGTGCGAAATTGCCCGGTCGCTTGCGGTTGATCCTAAGTTTGTTTTACTTGACGAACCGTTTGCCGGTATTGATCCAATCGCAGTTGAGGATATTCAACAAATCGTTACCCGTCTGAAGGAAAAAAACATCGGAGTACTCATAACCGACCATAATGTACACGAAACCCTTAGTATAACCGACCGTTCCTATCTGCTTTTCGAAGGTTCCATTCTGCGCGCGGGAACCGGCAAGGAGCTTGCCGATGATCCCCATGTGCGTAAAGTCTATCTTGGACAGAATTTTGAACTGCGCTAATCGTTTATGTAATTCTGAAAAAATATTGACAGTAATACATACAACACGATAATAACCGGAATAGCGCTAAGGAAAAAGAGTAAAAACAGGATGACGGAACTGATCAGAAGGATATATCTCAGTTCATTTCCTTTCCATTTCAGATTTTTAAATTTCATGGAGAAAATCCTGAAATCGGAAATCAGCAGGTAAGAAAAGAAAACAGCGAGCAAAGTCAAAACCCTTGTATTTGAGAAGAAGGAAACCAGAAAATCCAGATGAATAAGGGCGAACAATTGTGGCTGAACAAACAAAACCAAAGGGATTGAGGCAAAAAACAAAGCATTTGCCGGAGTTGGCATTCCGATAAAATTTACTTCCTGACGCAGATCAATGTTGAATTTTGCCAGCCTCAAAGCCGAACAAATTGGTATCAGCATAGCAAAATAAGGTGTTATATGCATCTGTTCCATAATGTTGCAACTCCCGGCGCAATTCGCCGAAATCATTCTGAAAATCATAATTCCCGGAGCCACGCCAAAGGAAACCATATCTGACAAAGAATCGAGCTGTTTCCCCAGTTCAGAATGGGCTTTCAGTAACCTGGCTGCATTCCCGTCGAGAAAATCAAATACAGCAGCAATGAAAATAAATACGGATGCCGCGACATAATTACCTTGCATGGTCATGATCAATGAAATCAGACCACTGAAAAGGTTCATGGTTGTAAGGGCGTTCGGGACGTACTGCTTAAATTTCATATTCTGGTAATTTATGCAAAGTTACCTTATTATTTAAACATCGGAAAGCGGTAAAAATTTTTCTCTACTTTTGCCCCTTCAAAACTCAACCCTAATATTAATAAAACCAGTTAGTTATCTGATAAACATCGTATTATGAAAACATTTCAACGAACAACAATTCACCTTTGCTTAATTTTCCTTTTGCTTTCGGGCGCGGTTAGGGCACAGTTCACCATTTCCGGCGAATTCAGACCACGCTTCGAATATCGCGACGGTTATACCAGACTTAGGGATTCCAGTAAAACGCCTTACCTCGCTATTCTTGGGCGCAACAGACTGATTTTTGATTACAAAAACGATCAGTTTACCGCCAGGTTTTCTATCCAGCAGGCTTATGTATTTGGCGAGAATAACTATTCGTCGGATACAATTACCCGGAACACCATCAACATTTATGAGGGCTGGTTCAGGTATAGTTTTGCCAAAGGTTTTGCCATAAAGGTTGGGCGAACCGAGTTGGTTTATGATGATGGACGTTTGCTCGGAAATTCAAATTGGGGTCCAAAAGGCGCATCGCATGACGTTGCCATTGCGCAATGGGAAAACGAATCAAAAGGATACCGCGGCGATTTCGGCTTTGCCGTTAACAATACGGCGCCGGCGTCGGCTTTTCTCGCCTCATATCCGCTGAAAAATTACAAATACATGGCATATCTGTATGAACAAAAGAAACTCTTCGGGGATAAACTTACTATCAGTTTCCTCGGCATACTCGATGTTATGCAACAACCAAACAGCCCAAAAAAAATAACGCGCAACGATACGCTATTTGTTGTTAACACAAATCACGACACCATTGGAACTACTGTCATTGCTACAACTACAACAGGTACCACATCCTATCCAACTCAACTGTATGGACGGTTAACCGTAGGAGGCACAATCGGATACGCGCTTGAAAACTTCACGGTTTTTGCTGCGGGTTATTATCAGGGAGGTCGTTTCAATGATGGCAGAACGCTAAATGCCGGTTTTTTTGGCGGGTACGTTTCGTACCGGTTTTTCAAACCATTCACCTTTTTGATCGGGTATGACCAGCTAAGCGGCAATAACTATTCGGATGCCGAAGGACTTAAGACCAAATCAACCGCCTTCTCAACATTATACCCAAATAGTCATGGATTTTATGGTTATATGGATATGTTTTCATCACTTATGACCACTGGCGAGGGCGCCGGGCTTACCGACCTGTATGCGCGGGCTACATTTCAATTGGGAGGGAAAACTTCGCTTGAGGCAACCTATCGCTATTTTGGTCTGGCACAGGGATATTTACCCGTTATAGTTAGTAAACCCGGTGAACTTTCATATATTGCAGTTAAAAAACACCTCGGATCGGAAATTGATTTAATGTTCGTTTATAAACCGGTTAAGAACTTTGAGATAAATGCCGCCTATTGCTTTTTTATACCAACCTCAACTATGGAGCGACTGAATATTTTGAAAGAGGGTACAAGCAAATGGGCTCAGTATGCCTATATCATGTTAACCTACAAACCCAACTTCTTTACCTCCGAAAAACACTGATATTTCAAAGTAGGCGAAGTGTCCGAAAGAAACTGTATGAATGATCCAACCCAAATCAGAATTGCAGATTATGACTATACTCTTCCTGAAGACCGAATTGCGCAATTTCCATTACAGGAAAGAGATGAGGCTAAACTTCTGATTTACCGGAACCGGCAAATTAGTCAGGATGTGTTTTCCAATGTCGCCTGCCATCTTCCCGAAAATAGTTTAATGGTATTCAATAATACCCGCGTTATCCGCGCCCGGCTCATCTTTCATAAGCCCACCGGCGCGCCTGTTGAAATATTCTGTCTTGAACCAATTGCCCCCTCAACCGAATTGCAAACAGCATTCCTGCAAAAATCAGGAACAACCTGGAAATGTTTAATTGGCAACCTCAAAAGATGGAAAACGGGAACGCTTATCCTTCAGGTTGTCAGTCAGGGACAAATTTATAACCTTTCTGCTACCAGAACTTCCGATTTGCAAGATGGCAGTCATCAGGTTCTGTTTGAATGGGAACCTCGCGAAATCTCTTTTGGCTTTATGCTTGAACTTGCAGGATTGACGCCGCTGCCTCCTTACATCAACCGGGCTCCCGAAATTTATGATATTGACCGCTATCAAACTATCTATGCTGCAAAGGATGGGTCGGTTGCAGCGCCCACTGCCGGACTTCATTTTACGGAAAGCGTTTTGGAAAGTCTCCGACAGAAAAATATCCTGCGCCTGAATGTAACGCTTCATGTGGGCGCCGGCACTTTCCGTCCTGTGATTACTGAATTTATCGGAGACCATCTGATGCACCATGAGAAAATAATTGTTAGCCGGGAAACTATTGAACAACTACTGGAAAACACTGATCGTCCCGTTTTTGCTGTTGGCACCACTGCCGCGCGAACGCTCGAAAGTTTGTATTGGCTGGGTTGCCAACTTTCAACTGGAGATACATTATTTCATCCCAATGTGTCGCAATGGACGCCATACCATTCTTATCATTCTGCCGATATTCCGGCTTATCAATCCCTGGAATCACTATTGAAATATCTGAAGAAAAATGATTTGGAGTCATATTCAGGCGAAACCCAATTAATGATTGTACCAGGCTATCGTTACCGACTACTTTCCGGACTCATTACCAACTTCCATATTCCTCAAAGCACTCTGCTTCTTCTTGTGGCGGCAATGATTGGCGCGAAATGGAAAGAGGTTTATGATTTCGCCCTTGCAAACGAATACCGTTTTCTAAGTTATGGTGATGTGTGCCTCTTTTTTTTACCCAAAAGGGGATAATAACGCACATCTTTGTACCTTTGCATTAAATCGGTTTAAAAACATCCCCAATGACATCAGGCTACATTTTATTAATATTCGGACTTGGCACAACAGAATTGCTGCTGATCGCCCTTGTCGTGCTTCTTCTTTTCGGCGGAAAAAAAATTCCTGAACTAATGAAAGGTCTCGGTAAAGGAGTTAAAAGCTTCAAAGACGGCATGGAAGGAATGGAAGAAGAGTTTAAGAAGCCAATCGAAAAAAACCCTCCTGTTGAGCAAACGGAAAAGAAAACTTAGTCCTTGTTTCCTCAGATTCGTAATCAAACAGGTTTTTTAACCTGATCATCCTGTAAAAATGGAAATGTATTTTAAACGCTTCCGTGATAACATCGTTGGCGCCGACGCATGTTATAAAACCCCTTACGGAATAAAAAAAATGATCTATGCCGATTGGATTGCCAGTGGCAGGCTCTATCATCCCATCGAAGAAATCATCCTCGGTAAAATCGGTCCATTTATTGGCAATACCCATACTGAAACCAGCGAAAACGGGCGGTTGATGACTGAGGCTTACCATCGCGCCCATTACCTGATTAAGAAACATGTTAATGCCGGTCAGGAAGATGTGATCATCACAACCGGGTTTGGCATGACCGGGGCTATTGTTAAATTCCAGCGAATCTTAGGACTAAAAACCTGCGGAGAGATTTCAAAGCAGCCTTGCATTCGTGAAACTGAGCCTCCTGTAGTTTTTATTACTCACATGGAGCATCACTCAAACCAGACTTCCTGGTACGAAACCAACGCTGAAGTAGTGGTAATCGAGCCCGGCGACGACCTTCTTTTTAGTCTTGACCATCTTAAAAAAAATCTGGAAAAATATAAAACCCGGAAACGAAAAATCGGTTCATTTACCGCCTGCTCCAATGTAACCGGCATTCGCACTCCCATTTATCAGATGGCGCGGTTGATGCATGAGTATGGCGGTCTGGTATTCGTTGACTTTGCCGCCTCAGCCCCTTATGATAATATCAACATGCATCCCGGCGACCCGTTGGAAAAACTGGATGCGATTTTCTTTTCGCCGCATAAATTTCTTGGAGGTCCTGGTTCATCCGGCGTTTTGATATTCGACTCCTTATTATATACCTTGAAAGTTCCGGATCAACCGGGAGGAGGCACTGTTGACTGGACAAATCGCTGGGGCGAATATAAATTTATTGATGATATCGAAGTGCGCGAAGATGGTGGAACGCCAGGCTTTTTACAGGCAATTCGCACTGCTTTGGCGCTGGAACTTAAATCAGCCATGGGAGTTGAAAAAATGCGCGAAAGGGAAAAATATCTGATTGAAATTGCTTTCCGTGAACTGCCCCTTATTCCAGGTTTGCACCTTCTGGCTGAAAATATTCAGGACAGGCTTGGAGTAATTTCTTTTTACCTCGATTCAATTCATTACAATCTGATTGTACGACTGCTCAGCGACCGGTTTGGAATTCAGGTTCGCGGCGGCTGCGCCTGTGCCGGAACTTACGGACATTACCTGCTCAGCGTGAGCTATGAAACCTCCAAAAACATCACCGATAAAATTAACGAGGGCGATTTGTCTGAAAAACCAGGTTGGGTAAGGCTTTCGCTGCATCCAACCATGACCGGTGAGGAACTCCGTTTTATAATTGACGCAATCCGGCAAATCGCAGAACGCCATCTTGATTGGGAACTGGATTACATCTACAATAAACACACTAACGAATTCAGGTACAAGAATGAATTTTCTTCCAACATAACCTCCGATTCCTGGTTTAATCTGAAATTCTGAATATTTTTAGTTTTTTTTTCAATTCTCCGCAAGTTTTTCCTTTTCCGGTTGTCTAATTGTTAAATCAACCATTTTAACACTTAAAACCAATAATTATGAAAACAGTATCGAGAATTATTTTAACCCTTGCCATGGCGATGCTTATTGCCGGGATGGGAATGTCGCAGGTAGCTTCGAATACAACTCCGAAAAAGGCAACCAAATCAACGGTGGAAGCTCCCGGGAAATTTGTTGACGCAAACAAAAACGGAATTTGCGATAAACATGAATCTAAAGGAGCATGTTCGCAGGGAACCAGTTGTAAAGGTAAAACCGGCGAAGGCTCATGCGATCACAATAGTAAAAATTGTAAAGATAAAGGAACAAGTTGCGGATCGGGAACCGGTAACGGCGCTTGCTGTGGTAAAGGTCAGCAAAGCGGTAACGGATGCGGAAAGGGCGCCAGCGGATGTTCCAACCGCACAACAACTCCCGCGCCTCAGCCAACCAAATAATTACTTTGATGAACTTACAAAGAGGATAAGTCGGCAAACGGCATATCCTCTTTGTTTTTTAACCACTGCATGACCGACCCGGAATTGATTGAAGGCATCCTGAATCGTGATCGCACAGCCTTTCAATACCTGGTAATCAGATACCAACGGGGCGTTGTTAAAACGGCATTCCATTTTCTTGGAAACATGGAGGATGCCGAAGACCTCTCGCAGGAAATATTTCTCGAAATTATCCGCTCAATCCATACCTTCAGAAACTCCTCAACTCTCGAAACATGGATCTACCGCATCACAGTTAACAGATCGCTTAATCAGTTGAAAAAAACCAAACGTCGTGGATTTTTAATCAGATTGGAATCAATAATGGGCTTTTCTGGAAATCATTCAATACCTGAACCTTGCGCAAATGAAACTTCTATTGGACAGGAGGATAAGGAGAATAAAAAAATGTTACGCGACGCTATTAATAAATTGCCGGAAAACCAGCGTATCGCCTTTGTTCTGCATAAATTTGATGACCATTCGTATAAACAAGTTGCAGAAATCATGAATCTAAGTTTGTCGGCAGTTGAATCATTGGTTCACCGCGCCAAATCAAACCTTTACACTCAGCTCATTGCACATTTTCCTGAATATAAAAAAAATTGATTATGGAAGATTCACATTTTCAGAAACGCCTTGACGAGATCATAGCGCTGGAGAAAGCAGCCGAACCAAACCCTTTCCAGGCTACAAAAATTCTTCAGCGGATCGAATCAGAGTTTCTGACTCAAAAAACCTCCGGCTTTCCTGCCTGGACAAGAGTTTTTCAACCCATTGCCATCTCGCTTGCTCTTATTGTCGGGGTACTGATTGGTTCTTTTGCTGCACGTACCAACAGGAATGACCTTGAGATAGCTAAAATAGAGAATCTTCAGAACCTGAGAACCAGCCTTTTTATTTCAGAAATTACAGATGAAAATAATATCCTGAATTTTAACAAATAACTTCCATGAATTTTTTTGCAAAACGCCGGTTTGTTTTCTGGACATTGATTGTACTAATTGTAATCACTGTTTCAGCGCTTGTAAGTTTTTTTCTCTTCTCAAAACAGAATCCGGCTAATGTGGCATGTTGCCCACAGGGAGAAAAGAGCGGTTGTGACTTCACCAGTGAACTTCGGCTTACGCCCGACCAAACCGGGAAGGTTACACAAATTAATAATGAATACCGGCAACTGGCTGAACCAATAGTGGCAGCTATCAGGGAAAAACGCGAAATTATTCTTTCGGAACTCGATAGGGATAAACCTGATACAGGTTTTCTGAACCAGGTGGTAAAAACATTATCACTTCTTCAAATGGAAATCCAGCAGAAAAATATATTGCAATACCTTCAGTTGAAAAAAGTATGCACTCCCGAACAGGCGCACCGATTATCGGCGCTTTACCGCGATTTGTATGGTTGTCCGATGCAGGGGAACCGAATGCAATACCGACATAGTCGAGGCATGAATATGAGGGATTCAGCCTGCCAAAACTAACTTTTCCCTTTTTTTTCCTTCTTTGGTTTCTTCTCTTTCTCCTCAGTCTTCTCGTTCTTTTCTTTCTTCTCTTTTCGGGTCTTGCTCTTTTTACAGGTGCAACGATCGTTTGAGAGAACCTTCAGTAACTCGATCTCTTTTTCGTGAAGTTCAATGATGTGATCTAACTTCTTCTCGAGGAGTTTAGTATCGGGAAAAAACTGTTTGTCGCAGGTATTGGTTTCAATATCCTTTAATACCTTGAGCATTTGTTCCAGGAAAATTTCACGTTCTGCCATAATAGATATGTTTATTCAAATATACAAAGATAAATGCTATTCCCGACAACATAAGTTTTTTTATCTGTATTTTTGCCGGTGATAACCATTCAGGATGAAACATAGAGAAGAAAAAGATGTATCAGAGCAACGGGAAATGACTTTCTGGGATCATCTCGATGAACTTCGCGGAACATTATGGAGAATTCTGATTGCCATCGTTTTAACGTCTATTCTTGCTTTTTCGTTCAAGGAAATTCTTTTTGACGATATCATCCTTGCGCCAAAATCAAAATCTTTTATCACCTACAGGCTTTTGTGCCGACTTGGCGAATGGCTTTCAACGCCTTCTTTATGTGTTGATCCTTCAAAATTTAATCTCATAAACATCAACCTTGCCGGTCAGTTTACATCGCACATGAACATATCCCTCATTGCAGGGTTAATTCTGTCTCTGCCTTATGTTTTATGGGAACTGTGGCGGTTTATCAAGCCCGGACTGACAGAAAAGGAGATCGGAAGTTCACGCGGCATTGTGGCTATCACAACACTTTTATTTTTAACCGGAGTTCTTTTCAGCTATTTCATTGTTGCTCCCCTGATGATCAATTTTCTGGGCGGATACGTTGTTAGCGCGGATGTTGCAAACCAGATTTCGCTGACCTCTTACGTAAGTTCGATCTCGATGATGACACTTCTGATGGGACTTCTTTTTGAACTTCCCGTATTGGTATTGTTTCTGACGAAGATTGGAATAATTACCCCCAAATATCTTAAAAAATACCGGAAACATACTGTTATCGGAATTCTGATTATTGCCGGAATCATAACCCCAAGTCCGGATATCTTCAGCCAGGTGGTGGTTGCATTGCCTCTGTATGCCTTATTTGAGATGAGTCTTTTAATCTCGTCGCGTATGTACCGGAAAAAGCAGGAGGAACTGGCAGAATAGTTCACTCATCCGGATATTGTAACCTTTCCATTGTACTTCCGTCTAAAACGGCATAACTCACAAACATTATATACAATGGAACCCAAACGACTTTATCGTAGTATCACTGACCGGAAATTTGCCGGCGTTTCAGGCGGACTGGCTGAATATTTTGAGATAGATCCTCTTTTTATCCGCTTGATTTTCGTTGTTCTCACCCTTGCCGGGGGGGGAGGAGCGCTTATTTACATCGTACTCTGGATTGTAACTCCAGAACATCCATTTACCATTCAACCTTCGATGAACCAACCAAACACTGACTTTCAGCAACCTGATCAACCAGCGTCTGAACCACTGAATAAAGAACCATTCTCCAAAACGCCGCCAATTAACACTGCTCCGGCAACAAAACCCATTAAGCGAAACAGAGGGAGCCTTATTGGCGGTTTGGTATTAATTACCGTGGGCTGCCTTTTCCTTGCCGATGAAATGATCCCGCAGGTTAATTTCGGGGATCTGTGGCCTGTAATTTTAATTGTGGTTGGCGTGGGACTACTTATCAACACGATAACCAAAAGAAATCAGAATAATAACAAGTTTTAAAAATCCAAACCAATGAAATATCGTCATGTTTTCTGGGCAATTATCCTCATCGCGATTGGGGTTCTGTTCATGCTGAATAATTTTGGAGTACTCGACTTCGGTTTTATGGCAATCTGGAGCCTCTGGCCCCTCATCCTGATCCTCTGGGGAATTTCAATCCTTCCGATAAAGGATTGCATTAAAATCATTGCGCTTGTCGCTGTTCTCGCGCTTACCGTGATATTCTTCAACAGGATATCTGAAAACTCATCCTGGAAACATTTTAACCATTTCAGAGGTTTCAATAATAGCGACTGGGATGAAGAAGATGATACGACCACATACAACTACCAGCCTCAAAATCTGAGTGTTCCTTATGATTCGCTGATTGGTAAAGGCGTATTGAAATTAGATGCAGCAGCGGGAAATTTTAATCTTCAGGGCATTACCTCCGACTTTCTCTCATTCAACAAAACCGGGGATATCGGTAACTATTCAATCACCACAAACGATAATAACGGTCGCAAAGAGATTATGCTATCGCTTGAAAAATCAACCATCCGTCATTCTGTTAGCGATAACAAGGTTGATATTAAACTAAACGACAGACCATCATGGAATCTTGATTTCGATATCGGCGCCGCTGAGATCGCAATGGATTTGAGAGATTATAAAATTGACACTACCACTATTGACGCCGGCGCCTCTGCCCTTGATATCAAAATAGGAAATAAAAGCCTGCTCACAGTAATGACCTTTAATGCAGGCGCATCGTCAATAAAGGTTGAGGTTCCGAAAGAATCAGCCTGCCAGATTACATCGGAATCATTTATGATCAGTAAGGAATTCGAAGGTTTTACAAAAACCGGGAATGGTATTTATCAAACCGCCAATTTTAACAGCGCTAAAAATAAAGTAATGCTGACTGTTAAGACTGCGGTTTCAAAAATTGAAATAACGCGTTATTAATCAGCTATCGAAAAAGGTTTTAACGACCTCATAAAATTCCCCGGGCGCATCAGCGTGAACCCAGTGCGAGGCATTCGCGATGGTTTTCACCTCAGCTCCGGGGAATTTTGTTTTCAGATCAGGAATATCAGAATCGGTAATATAATCAGACAAACCACCCCTGATAAACAAAGCAGGCGCTCTGAATACCCCGGTTTGACTAACTCCTTCAAAAACTGATAACAAATTTTCATTGATTGCTTTCAAATTGAGACGCCAATCGAGCGTATTCCGATCGCGCCAGTAAACATTCTTCAATAAAAACTGACGCAATTTCAAACTTTGAACCTGTTTGCCCAACTGCTTTTCAACATCGCTTCTGGAGCGGGCGACAGTAAAATCAACCGCCATCATCGCATTCAACAGGAGCTGATGTTCGCGGTCGGGAGGTGATTTTCGTAAGGAAATATCTACTACTATTAGTTTTCGAACCAGTTCCGGACGTTGCAATGCGAAAAACATCGCAATCTTTCCTCCGAGAGAATGTCCGATTAAATAAATCTCCGCGAGGCGATGATCCTCAATCAATTCAAGCAGATCGTCACAAAGCGAAGGAAAATCAAAAATTCCACTGTGAGGGGATTGCCCATGATTGCGAAGGTCGGGAATATACACCGCGTAGCGCTCTGAAAGGCGGCGGCCAAACGCGACCCAGTTATCAGAAACGCCGAAAAGTCCATGCAAAATAATGACCGGCTTTCCAACGCCGAAATGACGATAAAATAACTTCATTAAGGTTTACGTTATTAACAAAATTTTGTTGAAAAATAATTGCTTTAGAATGTCAAAAATACATAAAAAGTCACCTTATTTGCACCCTGATTTTCAGTTATAATCCTGATAAATCAAACATTATCTAAAAACCAGAATATTAAACAGTTAGATTAATTTTATTCCTTTAACAAACTTTGACAATTACTCAGAAAGCGAAAAAGCTCAAATGGAAAAGAATCCCACCGAAAAAATGATCATTCCCCACATTGAATTTGTGGACGAGGAAGAACCTCCAGGTCAACGCACCTCCAAAGAAGAAACAACCCTGTTAGCTGAATATTTCAAAACGAACATTGATCAGGAAAAACCTGCATTAAGCCACCGTTCGCTTGAATTTCTGAAGACATTTTACCCCGAAGCTTCCAGCCGCGACTGGAACAACTGGCAATGGCAAATCAAAAACAGTGTACGATCCATTGAACAACTCTCACACTTTATTAAATTATCAGACAATGAGGTGAAACCCGCCGGAAATAACGGTCAGTCGCTCCCGATCCGGATTTCTCCATATTACCTTAGTCTGCTTGACCCTGATAATCCCGAACAGGCTTTAAGGAAAAGCGTTGTTCCTTTGTTCGATGAATTTCTACTCCATCCCGGCGAGGATGCCGATCCTTTATCAGAGGAACATGATAGTCCGGTTCCGAATATTGTCCATCGTTATCCCGACAGGGTTCTGTTTCTCGTTACCGGATTTTGCTCAACCTATTGCCGCTATTGTACACGCACCCGAATGGTTGCCAAAGACAAATGTCATATTGGCGTTAAAGCCTGGGAAGCCGGACTGAAGTATATTGAGGAGCATAGCGAGGTGAGGGACGTATTGGTTTCGGGTGGAGATCCGCTAACGATGCCTGACCTTCAAATTGAATATCTGCTCTCGCGGTTAAGAAACATCCCGCATGTTGAGATCATACGAATCGGCACAAAGATTCCCGTTGTTCTCCCTCAGCGAATCACGCTACCGCTGGTGACAATGCTAAAAAAGTACCATCCGCTATACATGAGCATACATTTTACTCATGCCGATGAAATCACAACTGAGGTGCAGGCTGCATGTGAAAAACTGGCGAATGCCGGAATTCCACTTGGAAGTCAGACGGTATTGCTGAAAGGAATCAACGATGATCTGGTGGTGATGAAAAAGCTGATGCATTGCTTACTTCAAATCAGGGTTCGCCCATATTACCTATATCAATGCGATCCTGTTGTAGGTACCGGACATTTTCGGACGTCGGTGGAAAAAGGCATTGAGATCATCGAAGGATTACGCGGGCATACGAGTGGCTATGCTGTTCCTACTTATGTGGTGGATGCGCCAGGCGGCGGCGGAAAAATTCCTCTTCTTCCCGATTACAAGGTTGGCAGGGAAAACGATTCACTATTGCTGAGAAATTATGAAAACAAGGTTTTCCGATACCCCGATTTTACTTAATGACTTTCTCGTTTTTCCATTTGAATTTGGTCTTGGAACTTGAACCTTGAGCTTACTCCGAAAAGGAAACAATTTGGACTAAAGTCCAGTAACTATCTGTTTATCAACCTTGAACCATAATACAAATATACGGAAGATTGTCATTTCACCGGGCAAAAGCCTTAACGAGGACAATGCCTTCCCAGAACGAACTGCCCACAGGCAAATATACCTGGCGCGTTTCAAAGGAATTATACCTGAACGACGCCTGCATAGCCAATTTAATTGCCGGAAGCGAAAAGTAGGTAATGAACGTGAAGATGAAACCAAGCTTTGGAGCGCTTAACATCTCATCCTCACCCGAAAACGGCGCCAGTGTGAGTCTCAACGGAATCAGCACAGGAAAAATTACCCCTTCGCCATCTGGCAAGGGCGCCTCAACCCCGGAGTTTACACCTTTGAAGCAAGACTCGAAAAGCATACCACCGCCATAGAAAAGCAAACGGTAATCGTTGGACAACCATTAACCGTAAAATTGACCCCAACTCCAAAAACCGGCGCCATCCGCCTCATGACCACGCCATTCGAGGCAACCATCAAAGTTCAGGAGCGGAATGGGGCTGCTACAACACCAGATTGGGAGATGCCTCCACCGCCATGGGAACAGGCCAACCCAATACAGCTTGTTTAAAAACTGCATGCACAAAGAGCCCTGGGATCGTCCAAAGTTCCTCCTGTTGTTGGTTCCATTGCACTGATGGTAGCCCTAATCATTATTTCGGTTGCGCTTTCGGGTTGATATATTAGCCGCACCGGCAAAACAGTTTAAAAAGTTCAAGGTTCAAAGTTGAAAGGAATTTGCAATCAGAATGTCACAATTCACCCGTTTTGAGTAATGATAACAGGTTGCGCATTGCGAGGATATTCTGTTCGTTAAAAATACTTTTTCCAACCGGTGTGAACAATTCTGCGATCCGATGAGAATATCTTTCAACTACCCTTCCCCGAACAGTTTTAAGCTGGAAATTAAGCAGATGATTCTCCTCCGTGAATCCATCTGCCAGAATACCGATTGCCGAAGGCAACCATCGCTGTGGAAACAGGTCGCCATATTTCTTACCGCTTCGGTATTCGAGAAATTCGTGTTCGATACGTTCAAGAGCCGAATTTATCCCCTGTGATGAAAAGGGATCGAGTTCCTTTTCACGAAGGAAAAGAAGCAATTTCTCTTTATTCGGATATACCAACGCTACGGTATATGGATTCTGATTGTTGTAAAGCATACATTGTTCGATAAACGCCGACTGTGCCATCATAGCCTCCTCCATTCCCTCAGGACTGTACTTTTCGCCGTCATCGGCAATGAGCAGACTTTTAAAACGACCGAGGACATAAAGAAATCCATCAGAATCCACATAACCCATATCGCCGGTGTGAAGCCATCCGTTTATAATTGTACTTGCTGTGGACTCTTCATTCATCCAATAGCCTGCCATTACATTTCCTCCTTTGATCACAATCTCGCCATTTTCGCCAATCTGAAGCGTTTTGCCCTCGTCGTCACATATTTTCAATTCAAGTCCGTCAACCACTGAACCTGAAGAACCGAGTTTATGACGTTGCAGTGAATTAGCGGAAATCAACGGCGAGGCCTCAGTCAAACCATAACCCTGCATCATCGGGATTCCGATGGCATAAAAGAATTTCTGTAACTCAATATCAAGTAAAGCGCCTCCGCCAATAAAAAATACGAGTCTGCCTCCGAAACCCTCGCGTACCTTTTGAAAAATCAAGCGATCAAACAACGCGACTATGGGTTTTAGCATGAATTTCCATCCTTTGCCTTTGTCAAAACCACATCCGTTGTAAATATAGGCAACATTTAAGCCCAGGCGGAAAATCGTCTGAATAATCATTCCGCGGGAAACGATAGTTTTTTCAATATTTTTCCGGAAGTTTTTTGCGATTGCCGGAACTGTGAAAAGCAGATGAGGTTTTATTTCCCTGATATTTTTCTGAATGTTTTTCAGGGCTTCGAACAGGGTTTTTCCTGACTGAACAGAAGCAATTGACGCCCCTTTACCCATAAAACAATAGATTCCGGCAGTATGGGCAAACGCATGATCCCAGGGAAGAATCAATAGTGTAACGTAGTCTTCGGCAATATCCATCAACGAATAGGCCTGTTCAACATTGGTAATGAAATTTGAATGAGTAAGGATGATTCCTTTTGGATCGGAGGTTGTACCCGAAGTGTAACTGATATTGGCATAATCATCGGGTAGCGCCGAAGAAACCCGCTCATTAAAGGCATTACCAGATTCCCTTAAAAAATTATCGCCGGTTTTCAATACCTCCTCAAGCGACAATTCGTCGGTAAGAATATCGTCAGATTCGTCCAGAACGATAATTTTTTCCAGTCCCGGCAAATCATTCCTGACACTCCTGATTTTTTCCAATTGATTTTCAGAAACAATTACCATCCGCGCCCCCGAATGGTTGATCCTGAATCGAATCTCTTCGGGTTCATTCATCCTTACCGACAAAGGAACATTGACAGCTCCGCAGAAAAGGATACCCAACTCACTGATCACCCAGTCGTTCCTCGCTTCCGATAGCAGCGCTATCCTGTCGCCCTTTTTTATTCCAAGCTGCATCAGCCCCGCCGTCAAACGGTAAACCCGGTCGTGAACATTCCCATATGTTGTTCCTGCGTAACCTTTCCCGATATTCTCCCATAGATATATATTATCGTGAAAACGATCGGCGCAATGATTAAAGAAATCCACAAGGGTTTTCATCTGAATACCTTTATTGAATGAACAAAGATACAAGTATTTGATGGTTAGGCAGGCAACGTTTTACAGGATTTTGCCAAGGATAATTCTGTGGTTTTATTCCTATTTTTGCATAATTGATCAATGGGTTTAACAATAGTTGATAAACTTTAGCCAAACGAAATAATGACCAATCGGATTCTGATTTTTCTTCCCATAATGATATTGCTTTTTTCATGCAAATCAACCCAATATACTCCGAAAAATTACCGGGAAACTCAACTTATCGTAGGTAGTAGCGGTGGAGTGAGCGGAATGATAAGGGAATACTGCCTGCTTGATAACGGACAAATCTTCGTAAGCAAAGGCATCGCAGGAGACTGGAAAGCGCTGAAATATGTCAAAAGTTCAAAAGTTCGCAGTTTTGTTAGCCGTTCAAAAGACCTAGGACTTGATACCCTTCATTTTAACCACCCTGGCAACATGACATACTACTTCGTTTACAAGTCGGGAAAAAGAACCAATGAAGTCAAATGGGGAGAAGCCGACAAGCCGATTCCGGCAAATATCAAGGTATTTTATCAGGAAATTATACAGGCGTTTTAATCCTGTAATATTTGATTAGGTTATTGGTTGAATTATCGTGGTTAAGCGACTTTTGGCTGTCCTGCAATTCGGGGATTATCTTCATTGCAAGAACTTTTCCAAGCTCAACGCCCATCTGATCGAATGGATTGATTTTCCAGATTGCGCCCTGGGTAAACACAGCATGCTCATACATGGCTACCATTTTTCCAAGATTTGCCGGGGTAAGTTTTTCCATGAAGAAAGTGGAAGATGGACGATTTCCTTCAAATACCTTGTGAAGTATCAGATTTTCGGGAACTCCTTCTTTCCTGACATCTTCCGCAGTTTTTCCGAAAGCGAGAGCCTCGCCCTGCGCAATCATATTTGCCATCAGATAATCCTGATGCAACGGAAGTGGGTTTAAGGAAGTCTTAAATCCAATGAAATCGCAAGGAATAAGCAGCGTTCCCTGGTGAATCATCTGGTAAAATGAATGTTGCCCATTTGTTCCCGGTTCCCCCCAGTACACCGAACCGGTTGGGTATCCGGTCGTCTCTCCATCGAGAGTAACATGCTTGCCATTGCTTTCCATTGTCAACTGTTGCAGATAAGCCGGGAAGCGGCGTAAATAGTTGTCGTAAGGCAGGATCGCCTGGGTTTGCGCCCCGAAAAAATCAATGTACCAAATCCCAAGCAGCGCCATTATAACCGGGATGTTCCGTTCAATTGGCGTATTCCGGAAGTGCATGTCCATCTGGTGAAATCCATCGAGCATAGAATAAAAATGATCAGGACCTATGGCGATCATTGTTGATAATCCGATAGCCGAATCCATGGAATATCTTCCGCCAACCCAATCGCGGAAACCAAACATATTGCGGGTATCAATTCCAAATCTGCTTACCTCTTTTTCATTGGTTGAAATAGCCACAAAATGACGGGCAATTGCCTCGTCGCTGACAAGCTGATCGAGTAGCCATGTTCTTGCTGTCCGGGCGTTGGTCATGGTTTCGAGTGTGGTGAAGGTCTTCGACGAAATGATGAACAAAGTTTCGTCTGCTTGCAAATCCTTTACCGCCTCAGCAAAATCACTTCCGTCAATATTTGATACAAAGAGGAAGGTAAGGTTTCGCCGGGAATAAAATTTCAGCGCTTCGTAAGCCATAACCGGACCGAGGTCGGAACCGCCGATACCGATGTTTACAATATTCCGGATGGACTTGCCGGTGTAACCTTTCCATTCGCCGCTGCGGATGACGCTGGAAAATTCTGCCATTCTCTCCAAAACCTCATGTACCTCAGGAACAACGTTAACGCCGTCTGCGAGAATGGTCGTTCCTGAAGGCGCCCGTAAGGCGGTGTGCAATACGGCTCTGTTTTCGGTGATATTAATCTTTTCGCCGGTGAACATGGCTTCAATTTTTTCCGCTAGTCCACTTTCCTTCGCAAGCCGACAAAGCAGCCTGAGAGTTTCGCCATTGACGCGGTGCTTTGAATAATCAAAATAGATTCCCAAATCCTCTATGCGAAATCGTTCCGCTCTTGTGGCGTCCTCGCTGAACAACGACTTGATGGTTGTGTTTTTCATTGACTGAAAGTGGCTCTCCAGTAATTTCCAGATTGGCGTTTCAGTTAGTTGGCTTCTCATATTTTATTTTGAATTAAGTCTGCCAGATGTTTTCTGACCCAACAGTTAGATTTTCACTTTGTCTATATTTCTATGGTAATTATTTGTATTACCCGGAATTAATAATAAAAGCAGAGAACCGCAAAGATAAAGTTTATACCCTCATCTTTATTATCTATTTGCCAACCATGATACAATATGCTTAGAACGGAAAAAACTTACAAGGGGATATCTTACCTTTGCCTTCAATTAATTCGAGTCATATGAATCTGTTTTCCATTATCGGCATTATTATCGTGCAGGTTGCATTGGTTTGTTACAGCGTTGCGATTATCAGCGAACAACGAAAAAGAATTGTTTCGGGGAAAGTCTTGTCATTTCTGATAATGGGGGTTTTATTCGACATTACCGCTACTACTTTTATGATCCTCGGCACGAGTCAGGGCGCGTTCACTTTGCATGGAATCCTGGGTTATTCATCACTGGCAGGAATGGTTGCCGACGCTATTATTATCTATCAATTTCATAGGAAAAATACGCCCGGAACGCTGGTTTCCCGCTCTGTTCACATCTATTCTCTCATCGCATATCTTTGGTGGATTGCCGCTTACATAACCGGTGGTTTGCTGGTAGCGTTACGTCATTCCTGAAATATGTCCGGTAAATTTCTCTGCATTATTCAATGACTTTTATCGTTTAGTCTCCTTATTTGTTTTTTGACTTTTCGGAGTAAGTTCAATCTTTGAAAACAAGGATGTGGAATTTATTACTTGAGTCTATTCAGACAGGGTTATTCAAATTATGCTATTTCAGAGCTTTGAATGAAATCTTATAAAAAAAATTCAGACCTTTGGCAAAAACCTGAACAATGAAAAAACTAGCTCTATTTTTCGTTGCAATGTTTATGCTCGCAACGCAAAACTCATTCGCACAAACCGCCTCTGGTAAGTATAAAGTATTAAAAACTATCCCCGTGGAAGGAAATGGAGGGTGGGATTACCTCACTGTAGATAAACCAACCCAGCGCTTGTTCATCTCGCATGGAAACTGCGTAGAAGTTCTGGATTTGAAAACAGAAAAGCTTATCGGTCAAATTCCAAATACGCCGGGCGTTCACGGAATTGCTATTGTAAATACATTGAACAAAGGTTTTATAACAGTCGGGCGGATTGATTCGGTTGTTGTATTTGACCTTGTGACTTTAAAAGTTATTGATAAAGTAAGCGCTGGCAAAAACCCTGATGCAATCCTTTTTGATGCTTTCAGCAATCGTATTTTTACTTTCAATGGCAAGGGTAATTCTGTAACAGCAATTGATGCAAAGTCAAATCGCGTTGTTGGAACCCTGCCTGTTTCCGGCAAGCCCGAAGCGGCAGTTTCCGACGGGAAAGGCAAGATTTTCTGCAACATTGAAGATAAATCAACTGTGGTTAAGTTCGACGCCCTTTCATTAAAAATAGATGCTGAATGGCCTCTTGAACCGGGAAAAGAACCAACGGGACTTGATATTGACGTTAAAAATAATCGCTTGTTTTCAGCGTGCAGCGGTTCGCAACAAATTATTGTCATGGACGCCTCCAATGGAAAACCAGTTGCCGCCTTGCATATTGGCGAAGGATGCGATGGCATAATCTTCATTCCGGGCGATCGCAGCGCTATTTCTTCCAATGGCGAAGGAACTCTTACAGTGGTTCGCCAGAATAGCGCCGATGATTACAATGTAGTGCAAACGCTTCCTACCCGAAAAAATACCCGCACTATAACTTATGATGACACCACAAAACGAATATACCTGCCTTCGGCGGAGGTAACCACGCAAAATGGTAAAAGAATTATCATTCCAGGATCTTTTAAAATTATGGTTGTTTCAAAATAACTCCTTCTCACCGAAAGAGAGGTTGAATTTTCCTGTTAATCCTTATTATTACAGAAGTTTTACAAATACATCTCTGTATGAATGACGAGACAATACGGCTGCTTGCAATAGATGACAACGCCGATAATCTGATTACCATAAGGGCATTGATTTCCGATGCTTTTCCTTCTGCAACGTTACATACATCACTCAATGGTATTCATGGGATTGAACTTGCCATTTCGGAAGATCCTCATGTTATTTTACTTGATGTTGTGATGCCTGGTATGGATGGATTGGCGGTGTGCCGTCAACTCAAGGCTGATGAACGCAGCCACCATATTCCGGTGATTATGCTGACTGCCTTGAAAAGCGATCGCCAGATCCGCGTTGATGCACTGGAAGCCGGCGCCGAAGCATTTCTCTCAAAACCGCTTGACGAAGTTGAACTTGTTGCCCAGGTAAAAGCCATGATCAAAATCAAAGCTGCCGGAGTCCTTCAACGCCGTGAAAAAGAACAATTGACTTCGCTGGTAAAGGAACGGACACTCGCAATTGAAAAAGAACTGTTGGAGCGAAGGGAAACTGAAAAAAAACTACAGGAGGCAAATCTGAAATTAAAGCAAACCCAGGCTGCAACACTTGAGCTGATCGAAGATCTGAAAGTGGAAATGGCGGCAAGAACAAAAAATGAAGCCGAACTGATTAGGGCGAAGGAGAAAGCAGAGGAGAGCGACCGGTTGAAATCAGCCTTTCTTGCTAATATGTCACACGAAATTCGAACGCCCATGAACGGCATTATAGGTTTTTCCGGTTTGCTTTCAGAGCCGGATGTGAATATTGCAGATCGCGACCATTATATAAAAGTTATCAACGACAACTGCCAGCAATTGCTCCATATAGTTAGCGACATTATTGATATTTCGAAGATTGAGGCAGGACTAATTGAGATTGATATTATTGATTTTTGCCTTAACGAACTTATGGATTCCTTGTTGGAAAATTACCTCCCCAAAGCCACGCTGAAAGGGCTGGCAATATTTCTCCATAAAGAGATGGTTTGTCCGGACTGTAGCATTTCCGGCGATCAGTCAAAAATCAGGCAGGTACTCGACTATCTGCTAACCAATGCGCTCAAATTTACAGCACAAGGCCAGGTGAATTTCGGCTATCGTTTTATTGAAGGCAAACTTCAGTTTTTTGTTGAAGATACTGGCATCGGCATTGCTCCCGAACACCAGGAGGTTATCTTTAACCGTTTCTGGCAGGTAGAAACCGGTCGGGCAAAGCTTTACGGAGGAACGGGTTTGGGACTCTCAATTTCCCGGGCTTTTATCAGAAAACTAGGTGGAGATATGCATGTTGAATCGGAACAGGGGAAAGGTTCCCGATTCATTGTGAACATTCCGTACAATGCCTCCATCGAAAATCGATTTGCAAAGCTCCATAATTCAATTCGTCCTGACAATTTTCAAGGGAAAACCATTCTTGTTGTTGAAGATGAAGCCGATAACTTTGAATATCTCCAAATTATTCTTGAAAAGCTCAATTTTATAGTTCTCCATGCCTGGAATGGAAATGAGGCTTTGCTGATTTTTTCGGAACATCCGGAAATTAACCTGGTTCTGATGGATTTTAAACTTCCCGATATTTCAGGGCAGGAAGTAACAAGGCAAATTATCGGGATTCGTAAGGATATCCCGGTAATTGCAACTACAGCTTACGCCATGTCGGGCGACCGTGCGAAAGCCTTGCAAACTGGTTGTGTTGACTATCTTCCAAAACCCATTCGCCCGGAGGAGATGGCGGAGATGTTGAGGAAATATCTTGGGAGGAATGACGAAGGTTGAATATTGAACTTTGACGCGATGAAGTATGACAAGGAAAACTGATCAAAAGTGGGAGGCGGTAGATCTTCTGGGGAGTTACCATATTCTCTTTGAAACTATGAGCGAGGGCGTTTTCTTCCAGATGGCAAATGGAACCCTTGTTGAAGTGAATCCTGCTGCGCTTGAATTACTCGGGCTTGCCCGCGAGGAGTTCATTGGTCGGAATACATTTTCTGATAAATGGGATATTATCCGTGAAGATGGCGCTCATTGCCCCGCCGAGGAACATCCCTCTGCAATTGCCATGAAAACCGGAACCGCCGTGATGCATAAAATTCTTGCGGTTAGAAATGCGGCAACAAATCAGTATGTCTGGATAGTTGCAAATGCCATTCCGCAGTTCAGAAAAGGAGAAATAATACCTTATTGTGTGATGGTTACCATGCACGATATCGGGTGGCGTAAAAGCGAGGAAGATATTCGGAAAGCCCTGATAAGAATCCTCGAATATTCCCATGTTAACACACTCGATAAATTGTTAACGGCAACACTCGATGAACTGGAGCTCTTAACTGGTAGCAAAATCGGTTTTTATCATTTTCTCGAAGCCGACCAGCAAACACTCTCCCTGCAAAACTGGTCAACGGCTACACTCAAAAAATTTTGTACAGCCGAAGGCAAAGGAAGACACTATAATGTTGCCGAAGCAGGCGTATGGGTTGATTGTATCCGTCAGCGCCGTCCTGTTATTCATAACAACATTGCAACCCTGCCGCATCTGAAAGGGATGCCTTCAGGTCATGCCGAAGTTATTCGCGAACTGGCGCTTCCTGTATTCATTGGCGATAAAATTGTTGCTATTCTCGGCGTTGGAAATAAACCAACCGATTATACCGACCAGGATATAAATGTGGTTTCGCGGTTCGCCGACCTTGCCTGGGAAATTGCAGAAAGAAAGAGCGCTGAAGAGTCGCTTAGGGAGAATGGAGAAAAATTTCGCTTACTGTTTGAGGAACTTAAAGCGGGAATCACACTAACTCATCAGGGGATTGTTGTGGAAGTAAATAAACGAATGACTGAGGCGCTTGGCTTGAAAAACAGGAATGAAATGATCGGTAAAAACCTACTTGACTATATTACCCCTGAGTCAAGGCAACGGGCACAACAGGAAATAGCGCTTTTCCAAAATGAAGAATTCCATGAAATTTCAATTGAATTGAATTTTCTACACAGTGATAATTCCATCATAACTGTTGATATGCGCGGTTCTCGCGTTGAAATAGGCGGCAAAATATACGGTTTGAGCGTTTACCACGACGTTACGCAAAGGAAGAATACTTAGGAAAAACCCAGGAAGAGTGGTTTTAAACATTGACAGGTGTTGCAGACATTGTCAGGTTTCTCGTTGCAGTCAGACCAATCAGGGTCTGGAAGACCAGACAGTTTCTGGAGGTTTTGATTCTATACTGCAAACATGGTAAATTGTGATATTACGATCGCAAATTCCAACCGCCAAGTTCCAGGTTCAAAGTTCCAGGTTCAAAGTTCCAGGTTCAAAGTTCCAGGTTCAAAGTTCCAGGTTCAAAGTTCCAGGTTTAAAGTTCAAAGCCTGCTTTCAAGGTATATTAAACCATTACGCTCCGTCGTTTTTCCCTTTGGATTTGGACCTTGGAATTTTGGAACCTGGAATTTTATAAAATGTGCGGTTTTGTCCCTTTTTAAGTATAGCAATAATTATTTACGGGTTTTAATACAAGTCTCAGCAGTTTTAAAACCAGTCTGTGTTTGAGAGAAACTAGACCCCAAATAAATCAAATCTCAAAGGTTTATTAGTACTTTTGTGCTGACACTGATTATTATTAGTCAAATCATCTCGCCATGAAAATCATAAACCCTCTTTACGATAAAGCCTTCAAATACCTGATGGAGAACAACAAGTTTGCAAAAAAGGTATTGTCGG
>JBAXRP010000010.1:0-42193 GCA_037131145.1 Bacteroidota bacterium | reverse complement strand
CAGGTTCCAGGTTCCAGGTTCCAGGTTCCAGGTTCCAGGTTCCAGGTTCCAGGTTTCAGGTTCCAGGTTCCAGGTTTCAGGTTCCAGGTTTCAGGTTCCAGGTTCCAGGTTTCAAGGTTCAAGTTCTAAATTCTTAATCCCTAATCAAGCTATGTCAATCGAAGTTTATTTTGCCGGTAAAAAAAAGGTGAACGCCATGATAGACGGTTACACCGTATGCACCGATCAACCCGTAGAGGCGGGAGGAGAAGCCTCGGCGCCAACGCCATTTGCCACTTTCCTTGCCTCTCTTGGCGCCTGCGCCGGAATCTATGTTAAAGGATTTTGCGAACAGCGCGGAATCAACACTGAAGCAATGACCATTGACATGGATTATGTTTACGGTCCTTCTCAGAAGATGATAACAAAATTTATCATGAAGATATTTGTGCCCGCTGATTTTCCCGCTCAATACGAGGAAGCCGTTATTCGCGCCGCCTCTCTGTGCGCTGTGAAACGGCACCTCCACCCATCAATCGAAAATGAAATCACAATAATCAGACGATAATATTATGAAACACAAACCAACAGGCTTCAACTCAACCGCTGTACACGGGGTGGGACAAAGAGATCCTCTCGGCAGCGTAACTACACCCATCTACCAAACCTCAACATTTGCCTTTAAAAATGCCGATCATGGCGCCGCCTGTTTTGCTGGTGAAAGCGACGGTTATATCTACACACGGATCGGGAATCCTACTATTCGCGACCTCGAAAAGACTATTGCAGCGCTTGAACATGGTTATGACGGTATAGGATGTTCTTCGGGAATGGGAGCTGTTACAACAGTTTACATGACCTACCTTGGGGCAGGGAAGCACATCCTTAGTCATAACGCTATTTATGGACCTGCCCGCGGAATCATGGAAGGAACCTTCCGCCGGTTTGGCGTAGAATCAACTTATATTGATACTACTGATATTGAAAATGTTAAAGAAGCTATCAAAACAAACACTGCGCTGATTTATCTTGAAACTCCAGCCAATCCTACTATTGGCATTTCGGACATCCCCGCGATTTGTGAACTTGCCCACCAGCATAAAATTCCGGTTTGTGTTGACAATACTTTTTGCAGTCCCTATTTGCAAAATCCGCTCGACATGGGCGCCGATATTGTGTTGCACTCACTTACGAAGTTCCTGAACGGACACGCGGATATTGTCGGCGGAGTAATTGTTACCAAAACCGAAGCTGACTATAAAAAAATACGACCCATAATGGTCAACATGGGATGTAACATGGATCCTCACCAGGCGTTTCTTACGCGACGCGGATTAAAAACAATGGGAATCCGGATTGACCGCGCACAGGAAAACGCTATGAAAGTAGCTCAGTTCCTCGAAAAACATCCAAAAGTTGACTGGATCGTCTATCCGGGACTTCCAACTCATCCTCAATATGAACTCGGGAAAAAACTCATGAGAGGACCAGGTTCAATGATGAGTTTTGGATTAAAAGGCGGCATTAATGCCGGAAAAAAACTGATGGATTCAGTGCAACTCTGTGTGCTTGCTGTTTCTCTCGGAGGTATTGAAACTCTCATCCAGCATCCTGCCTCAATGACTCACAGCAAGCTTTCTCCGGCGGCGAGAAAGGAGGGCGGAATAAGCGATGAACTTGTACGGTTATCGGTAGGAATTGAAGAGGCTGACGAAATCATCGCCGATCTTGACCAGGCTCTCGCCGCTGTTTGACGCTTTTAACATTCCGTTGTTACGAATCGGTAAGATCAAAGTTCAAGGTTCAAAGTTTCAAAAATCTGAAATCTGAAATCTGAAATCTGTTCATTTTACATGAAATGAAAGCCTTTAGAACATTCTTTGCCATTTTCGTTATTTTTCATATTTCATTTTTATTTTGTGTTGATTTACCAGCACAAAAAGTAGCCCTTGTCCTCAGTGGCGGCGCTGCCAAGGGAGGCGCTCACATCGGCGTTCTGAAAGCGCTGGAGGAAAAACATATCCCGATTGATTATATTGTTGGAACTTCCATAGGCGCCATAATTGGCGGAATGTATGCCAGTGGATACTCGCCGGATGAAATTGAAAAGATCATGTCATCCGAAGAATTTCAGCGATGGGCATCAGGGACTTTGGACGATAAATACAACTTTTATTATCGTCGCGAAGATCCTAATGCCTCGTGGATAACAACACGGTTTGACTTCAGACGGAAAATTACTTCTATCTTACCAACTCAACTTCTGAACACTTATGAAATTGATTTGGAGATCATGCGAATCTTTTCTACAGCCAATGCTGTTTCAAAAGGCAACTTCGACAGTTTGATGATCCCTTTCCGATGCCTTGTTGCCGATATAGATTCGTCGCAGCAACTGGTATGCGCAAAAGGAGATTTAAGCGCCTCGATACGTGGCTCCATGAGTTTACCTTTCTTTTTTAATCCTTTGGAAATAAATAATAAACTTGTATTTGATGGCGGAATTTATAATAATTTTCCAGGTGATGTTGCCATTCGTGAATTTAAGCCAGACGTGATTATCGGAAGTCGCGTTGCCAGAAGGTATAAGAAAGCTGATAAGGATGACATGATTTCCCAATTGCTTACTTTACTTATGGAGCGCCAGAGCGACACAATTGCTTACCCTAATTCTGTTATGATCGTTCCCAACATCCCGCCTATCAGCCTGCTCGATTTTTCACATACCTCAGAACTGGCTGATAGCGGGTATGTTTCAACCATGCGAAAAATCGAAGATATTCGCGCTCTTGTTCGCGATAATCCGGGTTATAAAAGCATGGCAGCGCGGCGCGCCACTTTCAATATGAAAAAACCTGCATTGCAGTTCGACTCCATAATTATTACCGGAATGAACAATACTCAATCAGCATATATTCGTCAACTGTTAAAACACGGAAAGCGAACAATCAGCTTTGATGAGCTTTGTAATGAGTATTTCCGGTTTCTTGATGCAGGGTTTGTGAAACTTGTTTATCCAACGGCGAAGTACAACGTGGCGACCGGCTTCTATGATCTCTGTCTTGATATTACACAGGCGAATAATTTCAGCGCACAGTTTGGCGGCAATTTTTCTCTCGCCAATACCAGTGAAGCATTTCTTGAGCTACAGTACAAATATTTATGGACCAAAGCGTTTAGGTTTTACGTCAATGGTTACTTCGGAAGGGTTTACAGTTCTGCGAAACTGGATGGTCGGGTTGACTTTAATTCCAAAATTCCCTGGTTTGCCGAAATTGCTTATACGTTCAACCATTTCAATTATTTCAGAAATACCACTTTCTTCTTTGATGATAAGAACCCAGGATATATCATCGGGCAGGAATATTTCGGAAAACTTGCAGTCGGCGTTCCTTTAACCATGACAGGTAAACTTTCGCTGGGCTTCAATTATGCCTTTACCAACAACAAATACTATAAAAACAATCAGTTTTCGCGCAGCGACACTGCCGACCAAACCTCATTTGCATTTGGCGCCCCCATGTTATCATTCGATTTGAATTCACTGAACCGGAAACAATATCCAAATTCCGGAGTGCGGTTACTAGTGAAATTATCCTATATCAATGGAGTCGAAAGCATGTTACCCGGTTCAACGGCAACTAATAAAAACGACGTCGTTCAGGGGCATGACTTTTTCAGGCTGCACCTCTTATACGATAATTATTTCGAATCATTCGGTCCCGTCAGGCTCGGTTTTTATGGCGAAGGCGTAATTTCGAATCAGCCATTATTCTCAAATTACATCTCAAGTTTACTATACTCGTCTGCCTTTCAGCCGCTTCCTGAGTCTCAAACCTTTTTTTTGCCGCCATTCATTGCCAATAGTTACGCGGCTGTTGGAATGAAGGTGGTTTTAAGAATCTTTAAAAAAGTTGAGTACCGTCTCGAAGGGTACCTTTTTCAACCTTATCAGGAAATTAAACAAAATTCAGATGATTTCTCAGCCTGGTATGGTCAGAAATTTTCTGACCGCGCTTACATGGCTTCCACTGCGATAGTGTATCACAGTCCGCTTGGACCTGTTGGTATTACATTAAACTATTATGATAAAATGGCTGATAAATTCACGCTTAACTTCAATTTAGGTTATATCATTTTTAATGATAGGGCAATGCCTTAACCAATCTATACATTGGTTTTGAAATAATTTGTACTTTTGCTGACCTTTAACGCAAAAACCGGCATAAGTCGGACTCTTACTAAAATTCATATTTTAACGGATCTTAACTACGAATGAAAACTTCAGAAAACACACCCCGGAATCCTGAACTGGAGATAACTTCCGATCAGGAGGAGATTATTGCCGCCTTAGAAATTACTGCGGATAATACCGAAACAACCCTTCCATCTGATGTGAATCAGGCTGAAATGACCCAACAAACCGATGATGTGCCTTTGGAATCAGTTTTTCCTGCCGCTTCTGTTGAAGTTGATATAGCGCCGGTCATTGAGGAAGCTATTGATGAAATACCAGTGGCTGTTGAGATTAGCGAAACTGCTGATCTTACTTTTCCTTTGGTAACTGAATCGGAATTACTGGAATATGTTGAAGCCGAACCAACTTCATTGGAAACGCCTGAACAAATTGAAATCGAACCGACTTCATTAGAAGCTCCTGAACAAATTGAAATCGAACCGACTTCTTCTGAATCCCAGGAACATGTTGAAAATGTATTGTATGTCGCTGATGAAAACTCAGGTGATTTATTGCTGGAAACAATGCATGAAGAACATCTGGAAGAGCATCCCGATGAGGTAACTGAAGATAACATGGAACATCTTGTTGTTGAATCGGATGTGAATTACGATTCATTTTCAAGAGATGAACTGGTTGGATTATTGGAACAAGCTGTTGCAGAAACCGATTTCAATGCCGTTAAAACCCGCATTGCGCTTATCAAGGTAGCTTTCCTGAAAAAGAAAAAGGAAGAGAGCCTCGAAAAATACGAACTGGTTAGTGAAGAGGGGGGAACCAAGGAGGAACTTTCGACTGAGCCGGATGCTCTGGAGGTTAAATTTAATGAGTTATTCAATATATATCGCGCAAACAAGATAAAGTTTGCCGAAGAACAGGAAAAGATCAAACAATATAATCTTAAACGGAAATTTGAAATCCTCGACTCATTAAAAGCATTGATTAGTTCGGAGGAAACTCTGAAGAAAACTTATGATGAATTCAAGATTTTACAGGATCGCTGGAAGGAAATAGGAATGGTGCCTCGCACTGAGATCAATAACCTTTGGCAAAATTATCATTTCCTGGTTGAGAAATTCTTTGAGAAAGTCAAGCTGAATAAAGAGCTTAAAGACCTTGACCTGAAGAAAAATCTGGAAGCGAAAATCTCAGTATGCGAGAGGACAGAGGAGTTGTTGCTTGAAACTTCAATTATCAGGTCGTTCAGAAAACTTCAGAAATATCATGAAGATTGGAAAGAGATCGGACCGGTGCCTGCCGATAAAAAAGATGAAATCTGGGAACGTTTTAAAAATGCAACAGATAAAATCAACGACCGTCGTCGCGAACATTACGCCCTGGTTGAGGATGAACAGAATCGTAATATGGAAACAAAGATTGCTCTTTGTGAACAGGGTGAAGTTATATTGGAACTTAAAAACGATTCGATTAAAGAATGGCAGGATAATACAAATAAGGTCAATGATTTACTTAAGATTTGGAAAAATATCGGACCTGTTCCGCAAAAAATGAATGTCGAGATATGGACGCGGTTTAAAGCCAGCCTCGATGCGTTTTTCGCAGTTAAAAAGGAATATTTTGACAAACTGAAGGAGCAGCAGATGCATAATTATAACCTTAAGGTTGAACTATGTATGCAGGCTGAAGCGCTGAATACCAGCGTTGATTGGAAAAAGACAACCAATGAACTAATCCGGCTTCAGAATGACTGGAAAAATATTGGTCCGGTTCCAAAAAAACATTCTGATAAATTATGGAAACGCTTTCGTTCAGCCTGCGACGCCTTTTTCAATACCAAACAAGCCTATTTTTCAAACATGCAGGCAAGTGAAACAGAAAATCTGAATAAAAAAATCGATCTGTTGACCCGCCTCAGAGAATTTCAATTTGGTGAAAATAAAACGGCGAATCTTGATGTACTGAAAAATTTTCAGCGTGAATGGACCGAAATTGGTCATGTTCCAATGAAAGAGAAAGACCGTCTCCACAATGAATTTCGCTCGCTGATCAATGAACAAATGGATAAGCTGAAAATCAGCGACGTCGAAATGAGCGCTGCAAGCTACCAAGCCAGATTTGACCACATGAAAAACGATCCCAACGCCAGGCGTGTAATTGGCAAGGAAAAGGAAACACTGGCAATGAGAATTACAAAAATGAAGGACGAGATCACATTATGGGAGAATAATATAGGATTCTTTGCAAAATCTAAAAGCGCCGCAATTGTCCGTGAGGAATTTGAACATAAAATCAACATGGCCAAGAGCGAACTGAAAGTTCTCGAAGCCAAGATGAAAATTATGAAACAACAGGGAGGTTTATAATAGGTAGCGAGACAGCGACGTAGCGAAATGGCGAAATTATGGCGGGGAATTCTTTTGGAAAAGCGCTTGTTTTAACTACGTTTGGCGAGTCGCACGGCGTTGCAGTTGGCGGCGTTCTTGACGGGTTTCCTTCAAATATCAATATTGACCTTGATTTTATTCAGTCGGATTTGAACCGACGGCGTCCGGGGCTGGATTTTTTCTCTTCGCCCCGCCACGAAGACGATCTTATCGAAATTTTATCCGGAGTTTTTGAGGGGCGTTCAACTGGCGCCCCTATTGCTTTTCTTGTTTACAATCATGATCAAAAACCGGCGGATTACGAACATTTGAAGGATGTTTACCGTCCCTCGCATGCCGATTTTACTTACCAGCAGAAATATGGAATCCGCGACTATCGCGGCGGAGGGCGTTCATCAGCGCGGGAAACTGTGGCTCGCGCCGCCGGAGGAGCCTTCGCAAAGCTATTGCTGCATCAGCGTAAAATCAATATCAACGCGCGAATTTCACAGATTGGCGGATATGCTGTAAACGATTCCGTATCCGCCATTCATGAAGGAAAGACCATGATTCTGGATAAAGAGATCATCAATTTTCTGGAAAAATTGAAAATCGCAGGCGATACCATCGGCGGAATCATTTCCTGCGTGATTACCGGAGTTCCTGTTGGTCTTGGCGAACCGGTATTCGACAAGATTCAGGCTGATCTGGCAAAAGCAATGATGAGTATCAACGCGGTAAAAGGATTTGAATATGGCTCTGGTTTCGCCTGCGCCGCAATGAAAGGTTCAGAACATAATGACATCTTTACGAGCGAAGCGGGAAAAATCAAAACATTGTCAAACAATTCCGGAGGAATTCAGGGCGGAATCAGCAACGGGATGGAGATCACATTCAGAGTTGCATTCAAGCCCGTTTCAACATTGATGATGGATCAGGAAACAGTAACCATATCAGGTGAAAAAACGATTCTCAAAGGAAAGGGACGACATGATGTTTGCGTAGTTCCCCGCGCGCTACCAATCGTGGAAGCCATGGCGGCTCTCGTTATTGCAGATCATTTGTTGTGAAATATACTCAAAACGGGGTAAAACTGCTGATTTACAAAATTTCAGGTTTCAGGTTCCAGGTTCCTGTTGCGAAAGACAATGAAATGAGCCGAGTCCCCAGATGATTTCAACAGAATCAATTCCGATAATGCTGCGACCTGGAAAACATTCCTCAAGAATCCTCATTGCCCGGTCATCTTCTTTGCAGCGAAAATTTGGGACGATCACAGAATTGTTTGCAATGTAGAAATTTGCATAAGAAGCTGGCAACTTCTGTCCCTCGTAAATCACCGGTTTTGGCATAGGCATCTCGGCAATATCAAGCTGTTTGCCATTAGTCAGGCGAAAAGTTTTTAGTTTCTTCAGGTTATTTGCCAGAATGTTGTGATTAGCATCCGATTTACGGGGTTCAACCATAGTTACAATAGCATCCTCCCTGAAAAACCTGGTAATGTCGTCAATATGTCCGTTGGTATCGTCGCCTTCAATGCCTTCATCAAGCCAGAGTATCTGTTCAACGCCATAAAATTCCCTGAGGTATTCTTCTATCTCGTTCTGCAATAATTCCGGATTGCGGTTTTCGTGCAACAAGCATTGTGTGGTTGTAAGCAGAGTTCCATTTCCATTGAAATCAACCGCGCCTCCTTCCATTACGATTCCAGGGTGGTAAACCGGGATGTTCAGATATTCGCCAATCAGCCCAGGTATCTTTTCATCCAGATCATGATCGTATTTGTTTCCCCAGGCATTATATTTCCAGCTCACAATCACTTTGGGAAAAGCATTGTCAGGGTTAATCAGAAATGCCGGTCCATGATCGCGGCACCAGGCGTCATTGGTGGGATGGAGTAGTATAGTAATTCTCGACATATCAGTTCCAATTTCTGCAAGGTCGCTGAAAACGCTGTTTTTCAAAGATTCATTTCTGACATTGATACAAACCTGTTCTCCCTTTGCCAACTCCCTGATGAATTGGTTGTAAAAAGGAAAAATCCTGTCGAGAGTTCCAGGCCAGGAATAGGAGTCGTCATGCGGGTAGCTCAGCCATGTTGCCCGGTGTTTATGCCATTCGGCTGGAAAATAATATCCCTGAGATTTGGGAGAGTTTTCTGTGGATAAAAACATTTGTATTTGGAATTTTGAACTTTGAACTTTGAACCTGGAACCTGGAACCTGGAACCTGGAACTTTCTATTTCATCCTTATTCATCATCCAGAAACCGACTCAGAATAGGTTTGTAGCTCTCAATTCGTCTGTCTCGTAGAAACGGCCAATGAATCCGCGTTTCGTTGATCTTTTGTAAATCGAGTTCCTGAACAATAATCTCCTCTTTATTATGCGACGCCTGGGCTAATAATTGTCCGAAGGGATCGGAAATAAAAGATCCTCCCCAGAAATTCATGGAACCCTCCACACCGGTGCGGTTTGCAGTTGCCACATATACTCCGTTGGCAATGGCATGGCTGCGCTGAATGATTTGCCATGCCTCGAATTGATGCCTGTTTAGTATTTCATCCTGACTTCGCGCCCACCCAATGGCAGTGGGATAAAACAAGATTTGCGCGCCCATCATGCTTGTAATTCTTGCCGCCTCCGGAAACCACTGGTCCCAACAGATCAGAGTTCCTATGGTGGCATACTTTGTTTGAAAAACCTTATATCCCGAATCCCCCGGCGTAAAATAGAATTTCTCATAATAACCGGGATCGTCGGGAATGTGATGTTTCCTGTACTTTCCGAGATACTCCCCGCCTGCGTCAATCACTGCTGCCGTATTGTGGAAAACGCCATCCGCCCTTTTTTCAAACAATGAAGCAATTAGCACAACATTCAGTTCATTTGCCAGCAGGCATAACTCATTTGTGGATGGACCGGGTATTTGTTCAGCCAGACTGAAAAAATCATAGTTTTCCTCCCAGCAGAAATAGTGCGTGGCAAACAGCTCCTGCAAACAGATTATTTGCGCCCCAAGTCTCGCGGCTTCCCTGATCCGGGCTTCAGCTTTTTGAAGATTTGATTGCTTATCAGTTCCGCAGGTCATCTGAATTAGTCCTATCCTAACGGTTTTTGTATTCATGCTAATGGTATTTCTGAAATTATTTTCCCGCCAAAAATACGTAATTAAACAGCCCGATCGGATTCCTTCCAAACTGCTCAAAAAATTTAGTAATACCGCAAGTTTATTCATTTTGGGCAGTCTAAATGTAAAATACTGTTGTTAACTGTTAAAAAAGTACAGCGATCCACTGGTTTAACGGCTGGTCTCAGTATTTTTACGATGGATTCCAAAGCGACTATGGCAAGAATGGCATAGCTGATGTTCGCGCTATCAGAGCTTTATAGAGTGTCTTATTCAATATTCAGCTACCTTTTCCCAATCATAAAATCTTATACATCTTTAAGAATATATCGTAATAGAAATATTTGATCCTGTGTTTACTTTTGTTCCTGAAGAATGCATTCCTTCCAATTCTACCCAATCTTAAAAATTATCGTTATGAAAAAGAAAAAAATTGGCAAGCCCATTATGATGCTAATGCCGGGAATCTCATTCCTGGTTTAAAGGAGGAGACAGGAGTGATGGAACTTCACCTTAATCAATGTCAAAGTAAAATTATTATTATAACCGCAAGTTTTTATCATTCTGATCGTCTATAATTTATGAATTCATAAAATATTAGTAAAAGTGCATTGTTCAATAATTTAAAAACTAAAAACAAAGATTATGAAAACTTTAAAAAGAATTACAATGTTAATGACAGTGGTATTTTTTATTGTATTTCTGTCAGGCTTCAAAGTCGCTGTTGGTCAAACAGTGTCAGTTACTACCCCTAATGGCGGTGAAACATGGACTGCCGGAACAACGAATGCGATAACATGGACCAGCGACGTAATCGGGAATGTAAGGATTGCCCTTTTAAAAAACGGCATTCAATATTCGCTTATCGCATCGGCGCTTCCTAATAACGGAAGTTTTAACTGGTTAATCCCAGCGGCTATTATGTCGGGGACAAACTATACTGTCAAAATTTCAAGTTGTACCAATCCATTAATCAGCGATGTAAGCGATTCAAATTTCACAATTGCCGGCGGCAGCGGCAGTACAATAAGTTTAACTTCGCCCAATGGCGGTGAGAGCTGGACGGCAGGAACAATGAAAACTGTTACGTGGACGAGCGATATAATTGGAAACGTCAGAATTGTACTGTTAAAAAACGGGTTACAATATTCGCTTATTGCATCATTCATTCCGAATACAGGCAGTTTTAACTGGTTAATCCCGGCAGGAATTCCAGCCGGAACTACCTTTACTGTTAAAATTTCCAGTTGCACCAATCCAGTAATCAGCGATGTAAGCGATGCAAATTTCTCAATTATCGCAGGCGGCGGAACTATTGTCGCTATTACATCGCCCAATGGCGGTGAAATATGGACAGCCGCAACGCCGAATACTATTACGTGGACCAGCGACATTACCGGAAATGTGAGGATCGTTCTGTTAAAAGGAGGAATCCAGTCTGCTTTGATTGCATCAGCGCTTCCGAATATTGGCTCTTTCACCTGGCTGGTTCCGCCTTTTCTTGTCACCGGAACTGACTATACCGTTAAAATTTCAAGTTGTATCAATCCTGCTGTAACCGATGTGAGCGACTCCAATTTCACCATTAATGGAGATGCCAGCACAGTAACCGTAATTTCGCCAAACGGCGGGGAAACCTGGGTTGCCGGTACATCAAATACAATAACCTGGGACAGCGATATTATTGGAAATGTAAGGATCGTTCTGTTAAACGCTGGTATTCAACGCGCGCTTATTGCCTCAGCCGTTCCGAATAGCGGCAGTTTCAATTGGCTTATACCGGCAGGCATTGGCGCCGGAACTGATTATACCGTTAAAATTTCAAGTTGTTCAAATTATTTGATCAGCGACGTAAGCGATGCAAGTTTCTCGATTAACCCTGGCGGCGGCGCTATTGTAACTGTTACATCGCCCAATGGCGGTGAAGCCTGGACTTCCGGAACGCTGAATACGATAACCTGGACGGGCGACATTACTGGATTTCTTAGGATTGCCTTGTTGAAAAATGGAATCCAGCATTCTATGATTGCCTCCAGAATTCCCAATAACGGCAGTTACAACTGGCTGATTCCTACCTGGATAGCTTCTGGCGCTGACTATACCGTAAAAATTTCAAGTTGCACAAATCCTCTGATCTTCGACGTCAGTGATGCAAACTTCACAATTAACGGCGGAAGCGGGAGCACACTAATCATTACCTCTCCAAATGGCGGTGAAACATGGGTTGCCGGAACTGCAAATACGATAACCTGGACCAGCGACATAATTGGAAATGTTAGAATCGTTCTGTTAAAAGCGGGAATCCAGTGTTCGTTGATTGCCGCAGGCACTCCAAACGACGGTAGCCACACCTGGCTGATACCGGCAGGCATTGTCCCCGGAACTGACTATACCGTCAAAATTTCGATGTGTGTCAATTCGTTTTTCAGCGACGTGAGTGATTCAAATTTTGAAATTGCTATTGCAGATAACTCAATTCTCAAAACCGGCGTTCCCGCTGATGACATTTCAGCGCCTGTACTTAACCTATATCCCAACCCCGCCAGCGACAAGCTAAGCATTGACGCCGACCGCAACATGAGCCGGGTATGGTTATTGAATAGTTTGGGGCAAACGGTTCTCGAAACCGTTGTAAATGCACGCCAGTTGCAACTCAATGTTGGCGAATTTAATACTGGCGTCTATTTCGTCAGAATTGAAACTGGCGAAACCATTACCACAAGTAAAATAATTATTAAATAGTGATTATCAGTTATAAGGAGGTTGTCTCAAAGAAATGAGGCAACCTCTTTTTTACCATTTTTGTTCCCCATTTTGCATCGCGTAAACGAGATTTCATATTTTCAAACTTTCATTCACAGAGAAGCCATAGAGAAAATAAATCGAGAACCACAGAGAGAAATTTCACTAATGAAACAGACAATAACACAGGTTGCGCAAATAAATTGAAATTTTTCTCTGAAGCTACAGTGAAATGACGGAACAGGAACTGATAGATGGTCTTATCAACAAAGACAAGGCTGCAATATATTACCTTGTTAATAACTATCAGAATAATGTAATTAAAACAGCATATTATTTTGTCGACAATATGGAAGACGCCGAGGATTTGTCGCAGGAGGTAATTTTGGAAATACTCAAATCCATTGGACGTTATAAGAGAAATTCGAATTTTTACACATGGATTTATCGGATCACGGTAAACAGATCGCTGGATCATCTGCGTAGGCAAAAAAGAAAAAGTATTGTTCATCGTCTCGAATCATTTTTACGGTTCTCAAATAATGGAGAAAACCGTTACCCTGATGAGTTGGCAACATCAGATACCAGGAATGACGATATCGAAAAAAGAAAAATACTTGATTCTGCGGTCAATTCATTACCGAAAAATCAAAAAATAGCGTTCATTTTAAATAAGTATGAAGAGTTGACTTATAAAGAAATAACTGAGATTATGAATCTTTCTCTATCTTCGGTCGAATCTCTTATTTTCAGGGCTAAAATGAACCTACAAAAGAAATTAGTTCATTATTTTTCGGAATATTCCACAAATAAATAACCAAAATGGATTGTCTTTTCGTTCGTGAACATCTTTTTTCCTACCGGGAAAAGCAGCTTTCAGAGAAGGAAAATAAAGCGTTTGAAGATCATCTTCATTCCTGCGGGGAGTGTTACGGGATCGTTGCCGGTTTCCAGGCAGTCGCAGCCGTCATTGACCAAAAAAAAGCCGATGAACCCAATCCGTTCATTCGTACCCGCACAATTCAACGAATCGAATCGGCTCTCGAACAATCGAAAGAAACGGTAAATCCTCTTTTTCGGAGGAGCCTTCAACCTGTCATCGTCTCATTGTTTTTGCTGATCTCTGTGGCAATTGGCTTTTCAATCGGTAAGCAAATAAACTCAAATTTTACAAGGAACAATGAACATAATATTGAAATTGAGGACATGAAATCGGGTCTCTCTATCGCGGATTTTATTGATGAGGATTATATGCTTTTTACCAATAATTAAAAACATGCCATGAACTTTTTTTCAAAAAACCAATTCGTATTCTGGTTTCTGATCTCTCTGGTTGTGATAATTCTCTCGGCGTTTATCACTTTAATTGTTTTCTTTTCAAACAAATCAACGATTATACAATCTCAACCACAGGAAAACGCGTGCAATGCATTCAGGAACGAATTGTCTTTATCTCCTTCTCAATCCGAAAAAGTTGAAACCATCCTGGCAGAATATAGAAATTCAACCGACCCAATTGTTTCAGAAATAAGGAACCACCGCATTCTAATCCTTGATGAACTGGCAAAAAAAAATCCTGATACTACCCTTTTAAACAGTTATGTGGAAGAAATAAGCTTTTTGCAGAAACGGATGCAAAAATCTTCTGTGAACCAGTATCTGGCTTTGAAGGAAATTTGCACTCCTGTTCAATGTCAAAGGCTTTCCGCTATTTTCCGTGAATTATATGGGTATCAGGGTCAGGGTAAAGGCGAAGGGAAAGGCCGTCGGTATCGCGGAGGGCGGGGGCAATAAATTAAAATATTTCTGTTTGTTTTTATGAAAATCGCAACATTAGCGTTTTCTGTTAGCTATTGTTGAATAAGCGGTCTTCATGTCGCCTTGTTCAAGGTGAATTGAATGGGTTTTGCGGTTTCACCCCGATTTTCTACCTTTGTTGTTCCAAAATTAACAGAACTATGAGCAATTTTATTGGAATCCGCCATGAAGATAAATACAAACTTGAGCGAAGGGCGCCACTGACTCCCCGGCATGTTGCCCGACTTGTAAAACAGAAAAAACTTGATATCATTGTGCAGTCTTCCGATAAGAGGATATTTTCGGAGGAAGAGTATATCAGAGCTGGCGCGAAAATAGCCAAAGACCTGAAAAAGTGTTCGGTAATTTTCGGCGTTAAAGAGATGCCGGTTTCATTTTTTGAACCGGAAAAGACATACGTTTTTTTTGCACATGTTGTAAAGGGGCAGGCTTATAACATGGAGATGCTCCGGCGGATGATGGAACTGAAATGCAACCTTATTGACTATGAAAAAGTGGTTGATGAGCAGGGAAAACGATTGATTTTTTTCGGTCGATATGCTGGAATGGCAGGCATGATAAATTCTTTGTGGGCGCTCGGATTGAGGCTAAAAGAGTCAGGATACAGCTCAAAACTCGTGAAACTCAAACAGGCTCACCGGTATCATTCGCTTACCGAAGCCAAAGATGATATTTCTACGATTGGTCAGTTAATTGCCGAGAATGGGATTCCACACGAACTCAGACCTTTTGTTATAGGTTTTACCGGCTACGGAAACGTATCACAGGGAGCTCAGGAAATTATTGGACTTTTACCTGTTAAGGAGATTTCTCCCGAAAAGTTGCTTGAACTTCACAGCCGGAAAAAATTACCCGACAACATACTTTACAAAGTCATTTTCAAAGAGGAAGATCTCGTAGAACATAATGACGGCGAGGCTTTCGACCTTCATGATTATTATGCCAACCCTCAGAATTACCACAGTAAATTCGAAAAGTATATTCCATACCTCTCAATGCTGATCAATTGCATTTATTGGGATAAGCGATACCCCCGACTTGTTACAAAAGAGTTCCTTAAACAACTTTATTCAAAGGGAAATCCCCGACTTACTGTTATTGGCGACATTAGCTGCGACGTAGAAGGGTCAGTGGAATGTACTCTTAAACCAACGGAAATTGATGATCCGATATATGTTTATAATCCTGAAACGCAACAGATAGCTATGGGACATAAAGGTTCCGGCATGCTCGTGATGGCTGTTGATATCCTCCCAGCCGAACTCCCACGCGATTCATCCGACGGTTTTGCAGATGTACTTGTCAATTTCGTTAAACCAATTGCCGACGCAGATTTTGCTGAACATTTCGACGACCTTGACCTTCCCAAAGCCATCAAAAAAGCCCTGATCCTCCACAACGGCGATTTAACCCCTGATTACAAGTATCTTGAAGAATTCATTTGATAGAAAGTCGAAGGACGAAGGACGAAGGACGAAGGACGAGGGACGAGGGACGAGGGACGAACTTATCAGCTTACCAAATTACCAACTTACCAACTTATTAGCATACATCATTATGAAAAAAATCCTCATTCTCGGTTCCGGGCTTATTGCCAAACCAATCATTCAGTACCTATTATCAAAAAACTATCAGGTATCGGTTGCCTCCAACACCACCGAAAGGTCGGATGCCATGATCGGCGGTCACATCAACGGACAATCAGTGTTTTGGGATGCAACCGATGAAGTTGCCCTCGACGCAATGGTGGCTGCGCACGATATTACGGTAAGTATTTTACCTTATATTTTTCATGTAATGGTGGCGAAGCATTGTGTGGCGCACAGGAAAAATATGGTGACAACTTCATATATCAAACCTGAGATGCAGGCGCTTGACGCCGCCGCAAAGGATGCCGGGATAATCATCCTTAATGAAATCGGTCTCGATCCGGGGATTGATCACATGTCGGCAATGCGGATTATTGACAACGTTCACAAGAAAGAGGGAGCCATCCTCGAATTTTATTCGATATGCGGCGCTTTGCCCGCGCCTGAAGCCGCAGGGAATCCATTCAGATATAAATTCTCATGGAGTCCAAAGGGAGTAGTACTTGCCGGGAACAATGACGCGCTGTTTCTCCATGATGGAAAAATTGTAGAAGTTCCTACACGCGATTTATTCAAAAACCCGTTCAAAGTAAATTTCCCGGAAGTCGGCGCACTCGAAGTATATCCAAACCGCGATTCCCTAGCATACAGGGAAATCTATGGCATTCCCGAAGCAAAGACTATGTTTCGCGGGACTTTCCGCTATCAGGGCTGGTGCGAAACCCTCGATGCTCTAAAAGCGCTTAATCTCATCTCCCCGGAAAAATTTGACATGACCGGGATGACTTATTCAGATATGGCAACACATCAGATATCCGGAACCCGAAACCTGGAACCTGGAACCTTTAACAAGCGCGAGGTAGCTGAATTCCTTGGTATTTCTGATGACGCTCATGCTATTCAGGCTATGGAATGGCTGGGACTTTTCGATAATAAACCGATGAACAGAACTCTCGACTCAACCTTCGAAGTTACTTCAGACCTTATGATCGAAAAAATGAGCCTCGGTGAAATGGAAAGAGATATGGTTGTTTTGCAGCATACTTTCCTGGCAGCTTATTCTGACGGACGCAAGGAGGTGATCCGATCCAGAATGCTTGATTTTGGCTCCTTAACAACCGATACTTCAATTGCCAGGACGGTAGCGTTGCCTGCCGCCATCGGCGTGGAAATGATCCTTGCCGGAAAAATAAACATCACCGGCGTTCACATTCCGGTAATCCCCGAAATATATAACCCGGTACTTGATCAACTCGAAAATATGGATATAAAAATGGTTGAAGAATACGAACTGCCACTCTCAGAAATGATTCGCTAAACTCAAAACATGATATTTATTGTCATGCGGTAACTTTACATTGAATTTAGTTCAGAAGGCATAAACAATGCGAAGATATCTTTTAACTCTTCTTTTTATGGGAACCTTATTCAATTTTCATCCTTCCGGCTCTGCTCAGAATAGTTCCGCAGGCTCTGACAGGAAACCTGCCGTTTCGGGAAAATTTTATCCTGCAAGCGAAAAGGAGTTGAAAACTACCTTGAAAACTTTATTTTCCAAAGCTAAACCCCGAAGCGGGGGAAACGTTCTCGGTATTATTTGTCCTCACGCCGGTTACGTCTTCTCCGGCGAAGTTGCTGCCAGCGGTTATAACCAGGTTAATCCCGACAAACAATACGACAATGTTTTTATCGTCGCTTCCAGCCATCAGATTTTTTTCGACGGCGCCTCCGTTTATAACAAAGGCAATTACGTTACCCCTCTGGGAACGGTTAAAGTCAATCTGGAACTTGCCAATAAGCTCATCAAAGAAAACCCGGTTTTCACATATAATCCCGATGCGGACAAGACCGAACACAGCATAGAAGTTCAGGTTCCGTTCCTTCAATATCATTTAAAAAAGGATTTCAATCTTGTGCCAATCGTAATCGGAACCCAAAGTAAGGAAATCTGCAAACAAATTGCCGCCGCGCTGAAACCATATTTTAATGAACGCAACCTGTTTGTATTCAGTACCGATTTCTCACACTATCCTTCCTATTCCGACGCCAAAATTGCCGATAAAGCAACCTGCGACGCTATTGCTTCCGGCTCTTCCGATAAACTGCTGAAAGTTCTCGATGATTACAACAAGAAAGATATTCCAAACCTTTCTACAAATCTCTGCGGCTGGACTTCCATTCTCACTTTGCTTGACATGGTCGGTGAGGAAAAGACGATTAAAATAACGCCTGTTCACTATATGAATTCGGGCGATTCGGGTTATGGCGAAAAGAGCCAGGTTGTAGGATACTGGTCGCTTGCCATTTCATGCGAATCCAATAGTTTTAGTTTTACAAATCAGGAAAAAATCACTTTGCTCGATATCGCCCGTAAAACCATTGAGAATTATCTTTCCGAAAACAAAATTCCGGAAGATGATTCTTCTGATTACAGCGGCAATCTGACGATGAAAGCCGGAGCATTTGTAACCCTGAAAAAGTATGGCGAACTTCGCGGTTGCATCGGACGGTTCACCGCCGATATTCCTATCTATAAACTAATCCGGCAAATGGCGGTGGCGTCGGCAACGCAGGATAACCGTTTTGAGCGGGTCACGCTAAAAGAACTACCATATCTTGATATTGAAATATCAGTTTTATCGCCAATGAAAAAGATCGCTACTTCCGCAGAAATTATCCCCGGAAAACATGGGATCTATATGAAAAAAGGTTATTCATCTGGAACTTTTTTGCCTCAGGTAGCCACCGAGAATGGTTGGAATACCGAGGAATTTCTGGGTTATTGCGCCCGCGATAAAGCCGGCGTCGGATGGGATGGATGGAAAAGCGCCGAACTGTTTATCTATGAGGCTTGCATCTTTTCGGAGCATGAACTCAACGTCCGCAAAGATTAAGGTAGGGACAGTTTTCACAAATCTTCGGGTTTTCTGTTTGTTTGAATGATTTTGAAAGATCGTAAATGTCTGTCAGAATAGTTTTTAATATCGTCTGAAATCTGTTTGCTGAATCGGGTGTTAATAAAGTGGTAAACTTACCGTTTTCTTCCGAAGGAATTGAAACTGCCTTGAAGCCTGAGTTTAACTTCCGGAGGGAAATAATGCCGGCGCTGGCGCTGAACTCTCCCTGATACCTCGCATTCAGCAAAAATCCATACATGAGCAATTGAAAACCGATGTTCAGATCGGGATTCCCAATCAACTCATCCCACTCTTTGATTTTGATATTCTTTTCATCAGTGGTTCCGGTTTTGTAGTCTATGATTTTCCACCAGCCATCAACATTATCAACCCGGTCGAGAAATCCTTTCACATTAATTGTCAATTGATCTGCGGTATAAGGAATAGCGATGGACGTTTCGATATGATATTCGAGAAAAGAGACGGTACGTTTTTTTGAAGATCGGGCTAATTCCTCCTCCTCCTGAATGTCGAAATGAATAAATTTATTAACGAGAAGTTTTGCAACGTTGATAAGCAACAGATTTTTGCCAAACATGACGTCGGCTCCTTTATATTTTTTCTCAAACGCCCGCAAAGTTGCCTGTTCTGATCCCGCAAGGAGACTTCTCAATAAATCCGCCGACAATTCTTTGTTCTGCAATGTTTTATACAATTCATTCAATGCCTCATGTACTGCGCTGCCCAAAATGTTTGGCTCAATTGTATCTGTAATTTCTTCTGGTTCCTTGATTCCTGCAATTTCGGAATAGTAAAATTTTAACTGACAATTCCTGTATAAATTCAGCGAAGATGCGGAGAATCCTTTTCGGGCTTTAGCTTCGAGGGCAGCAGGAACATCTTCGGATTTAGGAATTTCAATAGTCCTTGTTGATCCTCCTTTAATCACCGGCGTTGTCAGCACCGCTTCGGTGATGTAAATTTCAGGATTGTAAGCTGGCAATTCGTGCAGAATTTGCCGGAGAAATCTGCTGCGGTCGCCGCCGCCGAGCTGATCGGGCTCAGTGTTGTAAAGGATCGAGATATTCTTTGCGCGTTGAATCAGCCTGTAAAAATGGTAGGCATACACGGAATCCTTCTGCCTGTAAGTGGGAAGCCCAAAACTTCGTTTAATATCGAACGGAATGAATGATGAATTGATTTTCCCGGCAGGGAGCAGATCTTCGTTGCAGGAAAGTATGATCAGGTTTTCGAAATCAAGCGTCCGGGTTTCAAGCATTCCCATCAACTGCACGCCCTTAAGCGGTTCACCGTAAAAAGGAAGAGTGGCGCTCCCGGTAATTTGCTTAAACAGTTCATAAAAAACCGGAATTTTGATATTTCCAGGAAAAGCTCTCAGAATGTTGGTTAACTGATGGAAAATTCCGGAGAAAGCGAAGAGGTATTCATGTTCAATTGGCGATTGGCGCTGAATGCTGGTTCTCAGGTTTTCGATCAACGATTTAAAACAAACGAGCGCGTCGGAAGGCGTATTCCAATGTATGAATGTCGGTTGAAGAAAAGTCAGGTCAATGCCGAACAAACCAGCCTGGTCGCCGGCAATGTCCTGATAACTGATAAAAGACTGCACTCCGCGCCTGATTCTGTCGGTAACTTCTATCAACGCCTGACAATTTCCTTTCATCAATCCTTCCGCCATCAGTTGAATATATGGATGCTGAATCATTTTCAGCACATCCTTATAATAGTACTTCTGGTTTTTACCGGCGGAAAGCCTGGCAAATCGTGAGGAGTGGATGTGCATGTTGAAAACGGCGTCGAAAAGACCGGCAAGAGGCGTTTGCTTTAAAGGCAAGCCAGCAGTTATGTTGAGTTCTTTAACTTCATCAGGAATAGAATTTAACAATGGTATGAGCAGCGCAACATCGAGCAATACAACTGCTGTTGTCTCGTTGGCTTTTCCCTGTAACGCAAGTTCCCTGAGAAGTTTGCCGCAATACTTAACCTGCCCCACCGGATCGGGAGCGCCGATGATCGAGATCTGTTTTGAGCCAATTGCAAAATCATCCGATATCCACCGCGCCTCTTTAACTGGCCATTTTCTGAACCAGTTCCGCAAAAACTCCCCGGCTTCCTGTTTCTCATCATTCAGATAATATCGGTCGGCATCCCATAGCAATGTTGCCAAACCACTGGTTCTCATCGTTCCGATAATAATTTCTTCGGCGCGGGTTAAAGCGTTGAAACCTGCAAAAACAACATGTTTCCATGGCAAATTGTCTTTAATCTGCTCAATGTTTTCTGCGACATTGCGAAAAATTAGTCCCTGCCAGGCTTGGTTTTTGGCAAGAAGTCTGGCGGAAAGTCTTTGGTAATAAAGGTTCAATGATTGATAAAACCGGAGGTATTCTCGTTCAAATTCCGTTAACGGCTCGCCATCGAGGTTCCATATACTGATTGCACGGGCTTCGGTTAGCGTCGAAAAAAGTTCGCCGGGATCGGCGAGATAGCGGTCAATTTCATTGAAATCGCTGATCAACTGTTGCGCCCAGGATATAAACTCATCGAAAGTTTGAGCCTTTTCCCCGTCAATTTCGCGATGAACCTCATAAAGTTCAAACAATAGGTAAACCTGGTCAACTTCATGGAGTCCGCTTATTTCGGTTATAAAATCTTCGATTGATAAAACCGATGGCGCCCAGGTTGCCTTTCCGACTTCCCCGGCGAGATACTTTCTAAGGAATAGACCGGCGCGACGGTTTGGTAAAACGATGCAAATGTTTTCCAGATCATTATTGAAAGTTGAGGAGAGGTATTGGGCGGTTTGCTTTAAAAAGGGATTCATAATATTGTTTGGTTGAGTTTGGATCAGTAATTAAATTAAAGAAGAAAACTGATCTCGGCTAACTCCTTGCCAATTTGTTGAACCCCTTTAAGAATTCGTTTCGTCTGCAACGGCGAAGGTTTTTTATTTCCTTTTATGTATTGAGCAAGCAAACTTTGACTCATCCCAATACGCTCTGAAAATACTTTTGTGTTGATTACTTTGTAAAACGCGAAGAACTGAGCAATATCCAAGGTCACTTTCAGATCGTCTTCACAAACAAATTGTCCTTTTTCTTCAAAATACAAATTGATTGCATCAATCATATTTGATTTAAGTTCAACCAGGTCTTTACCTGTGGTTGCAATAGGATAGCTTTTAGTATATGCTGAATATCCAGTATTTGTTCGCTCCACGATTAATTCAATTTTTTTCATAATAAACGGTTATTATTTCAATCCGGCATCTTTTAGAATTTTATATTGCAAACCAGCGCCAACTTCACTTGAACCATGATTCGGGACAACAATCTGACCCTCTTTTTCAGGATGTCTCATTATTATGTGGCTTCCTGATTGTCTGACAACAAACCAACCATCCCGCAGTAAGAGCCTGATCAATTCATTACATTTCATTTTTCAAAAGTAATAAATATAACCGCTCTTTTATCAGTCAGTTGGCTTTAACCAACTGAAAAGAATCTAAATCAATTCTCCGGCTTTAGCCACAACTGGAGTTAAGTCCAAATTGTAAAAATAGCATGGACTGATAGTACAAGGTGATTTGGCGCTTTTTAGAAAGTGAGTATAATTTACTACCTTCGCCACTTACCAGCCATTATAAGCCTTCGCCATGACGATATGTTTACTAACTGCTTGGCAGATTATTATACAACTAAAAAAATTATAGAATGTTGATCTTACCGAGACATTTGGTTCCTAATACTCAGGTGGGAATTTGATAGCGCTGATTGGTATCTGTAAATAAAATATTCTTTCAAATGAACTCATTATTTTCTTCTTATAAGCTGAAAAGCAACCAGATCAAAAACCGGGTGGTATTTCCGCCGGTGGTCTGTTTTCATTATGCCGGCGACGACGGCATTGTAAAGAACCGCAACCTTGAGCATTACCTTGAAATTGCTTCCGGCGGCGCAGGCATTGTTATCACCGAGGCAACGGCAGTATTGAAAGATGGCAGACTTGCTTCTTTCCAGCTTGGCATTTGGTCGGATGACCATATAGAGGGAATGGGCGGGATAGCGGCAACCGTTAAATCGCAGGGAGCCTTGTCGCTGTTGCAAATCCATCATGCCGGGATTATCGCGCCGGAATCCGTTTCGGCTGAGGTAAAATGCCCTTCGGCAGATGAGAAAAACCCGAGGTCAAAAGCATTAACGTTAAACGAAATAGATGAATTATCCCAGGCTTTCATTCAAGGCGCAATGCGGGCAAGGGAAGCGGGGTTTAATGGAGTAGAACTTCATGGGGCGCATGGATACCTGCTGAACCAGTTTGCTTCGTCATATTTCAACAGGCGGGATGATGACTATGGCGGCAACATAGAGAATAACCTGCGTTTTGCTACCAGGATTATCCAGGGAATTCGCCAGAAATGCGGTTCTGATTTTATCATTGGGTACAGGTTGGGAGCCAACTCCCCTACCCTTGACGACGGTATTCTTATAGCGAAACATCTCGAACAAGCCGGCGTTGATATCCTCCATGTTTCTCATGGCGGAATTTTGCAAAACCTTCCGCGAACACCGGCTGGCTTCGAATTTAACTGGATTGTTTACAGCGGGACTGTTATAAAAACGCATGTTGAAATCCCGGTTATTGTTGTGAACGAAATTAAAACACCCGAACGCGCCGCCTCGCTGATAGAAAAGAATTTGGCTGATTTTGTTGCGCTTGGACGACCTCAACTTGCCGATCCGCAATGGGTAAATCATGTTCGAAACCATCAGGAACCAATCCGGTGTATGAACTGCAAGCCAAAATGCAGATGGTATGAGGATAGTTCCTTATGCCCTGCCAGAAACCGCGCCGCTAATCCTAATCAATATTAGGGATAAAACTGAAAATTTTTGAAAAGTTTCAGGTTCCAGGTTCCAGGTTCCAGGTTCCAGGTTCCAGGTTCCAGGTTCCAGGTTTCAGGTTCCAATGGAAAAACTAAAAAATTCATGGTTATAAAGCTTTGATGTTATGGATTTGGAATTTGAGACCTGTAATTTGGGGCTTTGAATTTACAATCAGAATGTCACAATTACCTGTTTGCAGTAAAAAAGCTACGGATGGGAATTGAGTGTATTGCCGACGTCTTTCCAAACCAGCCCATCTTCCTGATAGCCAAAAATTGGTTGAGAGTCTGCCAGGCGGAGATAGAGACTGGTCAATGAAAATTTTCCTTCTTCAGTTATTAATGGAAAAATTGCAGCGTTCAAAACCTGGATTCCGCTGAAAGCATAAGATTTCAGTGAGGTTGAAGGATTGACAATTACCTTTTCGCCGGTTTTGCGGTTTTCCCAGCCACCGAGTTTCATGGAATTGTTGAAGAGGAAATAGCGCGATGTTTGCCGGTCTCTTACCGCCAATGTTGCCAACCACCTGTTTTCTTTATGGCATACTACCATTTTTGTGAGATCAAGATCAGACAGGATGTCAACGTTTCGGAGGATAAAATCTTCATCCTGATCAAAAAACCAGGCAGCTTTCTTTAGTCCGCCACCGGTTTCGAGCAACTCCCCTGTTTCATCGGAAATTGCAATGGAGCATCCAAAATTTTGGTTTAATTTCAGATAATCGCCTATTTGATCGGCGAAATGATGGACGTTGATTAAAATTTCCGATATTCCGGCAGTCCGGATATGGTCAATGGCGTGAGCGAGAAGGGTTTTTCCCTCGATCTCAAACAGCGCTTTCGGATGATCGAGTGTAAACGGGCGCAGTCGTGAGCCAAGTCCGGCAGCTAATATCATGGCTTTCATGGGTAACGATTTTTCATTCCTGTTCAATATGCCGCAAAACAACCTTTACCTGCAGATTGGTTTCGAGACGCCGGGCAAGTTGTTCGGCGCAATAAACCGAACGATGACGACCGCCCGTACATCCAAAGGAAATCATAAGGTTCGTAAATCCTCGTGCGGTATATGTCGAAACGCTTTGATCAACAAGCGAAAATGTATGGTCAAGAAAAGCCTTCACCGAAGGTTCCTCCTTCAGAAAATCAATCACATCCTGATCTTTCCCGGTTTTTTCCCTGTATTGTTCAAACCTGCCAGGATTTGGCAAAGCCCGGCAGTCAAAAACGAATCCTCCCCCATTACCTGTCTGGTCTATAGGGATTGAGTTTTTATAGGAAAAACTGTTTATCCTGACGGTCAATACTTTAGATTCCGATTCAGTTGGCTTACCGATAAATTCCTTTTTACCTTCTGCTATTTTTATTAATTGTTTACAATAGGTTCCATTCTCATCAACTATTAGATCAATGACCTTAATCAGTGAATCGAGTCCGAAATCGAACTGGTTACCGATTCGCAGGAAACGAAGATTGTTCATTGCAAAAGGAATACTTTGCAGGAAATGGGTTTTCTTTTCATAAAACCCACGGAAGCCATAAGCTCCCAATGCCTGGAGAATCCTGATAAGGATAAAGGCAGGATATTGTTTCAGAAAAATTTCGGGTTTAAGATTGAATCTGGAAGCAAGATGATCAAGATAGTAATTAAGTAATTCGGTTCTGACCTGCGGAGGCAGATCGGCTTTTCCATCAAAAAGTATAGAAGCAACATCGTATTGCAGAGCTCCTTTCCGTCCTCCCTGGTAATCAATGAACCAAGGCTGACCCTCGAAAATCATAATGTTTCGCGACTGAAAATCGCGGTAAAGAAAATATTCCGACCTGGCTTCGAGCAAAAAGTTGCAAAGTTTCTGAAAATCATCTTCAAGCGCCTGTTCATCATAAGGAACTCCGGCAAGTTTGAGAAAGTAGTATTTGAAATAGTTCAAATCCCAGATCATTGATTGCCGGTCGAAGGCATTCCGCGGGTAACATTTGGCGTAATCAATGCCTACGCCGGCGGTTATCTGAAATTCGGGCAACCACTGTAACGCCTTTTTGTAAAGATCAAGGATTTCTGAAGGGAATGAAGCGTTTGGCGATCGCGAAGAAATTAGTAATTGGTACAAGGTTGTATCTCCCAGGTCTGTGAGCAGGTAAACCCTGTTTTCCTGGTTGTATGCTAACACTTCGGCAACGGGAAAACCATTTCGGCAAAAATGGCGTGTAAACGATACGAATGCGTCATTCTCGCGAATGTCGTCGTTCCATGCGCCAATCACCGAAAAACCGCTTCCCCTGAGCCGGAAATAAATCCTGTTCGATCCTGAGCCTGGCAGTTTTTCAATCGAGGCAGGCTGAGTTCCCGACCAGGAGGTAAATAACCGGACTAATTTTTCTTCGACCATACTTATAAATTTGTTAACCCGAATAGTTCAAGTTGTATTTTTGTAAAATGTATCTTTTGCGCCTGATTATAACTTAGCGTTCTCAGCGTTTGGTTTGTTTAAATTGTCTGATTGGGATTACCGGTGCGGCAAAGTTCATAAATATTAGAGAGATGCGACACAATTCAACATTTTTTTATCAATGACTGATGATAAACCAGAATTTTCCTCCTTCACCGGCATACTAAAAGAACTTGAAGATTGTTCGCAATGCCCCAGGAACTGCCATGTAAACCGGCTGACAATGAAGACCGGATATTGCAAAAGCGACTCTTCATTTAATATCGCATCTATATGTATTCATCATGGCGAAGAGCCTGTAATCAGCGGAAAACATGGAATCTGCAACATTTTTTTCACCAACTGCAACTTACAGTGCCTCTATTGCCAGAATCACCAAATCAGCGATAACCGGATCAGCCGCAAAGGTTATCAGATGGAACTTTCACAAATAATCGGTAAGATAACAACCATCCTTGAAGCCGGAATTACTCATGTAGGATTTGTTTCGCCCTCGCATTTTATCCCTAATATTAAAATTATAATAACCAAAGTGGAGTCGCTGGGATATAAACCGGTATGGATTTTTAACAGCAATGGCTACGACAAGCCGGAGACATTGCGCACACTTGAAGGTATGATTGACGTTTACCTGCCCGATCTTAAGTACATGGAACCTGGGCTTGCCTACGAATTTTCTGATGCCCGCGATTATCCCGATGTTGCAACAAAAGCGTTGAAGGAGATGTACCGCCAGAAGGGTTCGGCTCTGCATCTTGACGATGATGGTAATGCAAAGTCGGGGATCATTGTACGACACCTCGTATTACCGGGCAATGTTGAGAACAGCCTGAAGGTATTACGATTCATTGCCGGAGAGATGTCGCCGCGCATCCATGTATCGCTGATGTCTCAATATTATCCGACCAAAAAGGTCAAAAACCATCCTTTGCTCAATCGGTCTGTCAACAGGGAAGAATATCAGCAGATTGTTGAGGAAATGGAGGTTCTGGGAATGTACAATGGCTGGATTCAGGAATTTGAAAGCAGCGAATTTTATCAGCCTGATTTTGAAAATGAACATCCATTTGAATAAAGTAGTTTTGCAGTTGAATTGAATTATCTGCGAATATCAGTTTATTTGGATGTTAGCGGCAAGTTTTGGAAATTGCTAACCAAATATTTGTTTCCTAATAAAGAAACATTTATCTTTGCACAAACGTTATCCAATGAAAGAAAAATTTCGAATTGATTTTTTGAAAGAAGCTTCAGAATTTATTGATAGTCTTGACGAAAAAACAAGGGACAAAATAATTTACAATTTAAATAAAGCAAAATTTTCCAATGATAAAGAACTATTCGAGAAACTTAATGGAGAAATCTGGGAATTCAGAACATTATACACCAAAACATATTACAGACTATTAGCATTCTGGGATAAAACGGAAAGGTCTGATACTGTAGTAATATCTACTCATGGTATTAGAAAAAAAACTGATAAAACTCCTCAAAGTGATATTGATAAGGCTGAAAGAATTAGAAAACTTTATTTTAACCAAAAAACACGGAAACAATGAAAAACAAAATATTAAAGACATACAGCCTCGAAGAAATTACCGATAAGCATATTGGAAAACGTGGAACTCCAAAACGAGAGAAATTTGAAAATGAGTTACGACTTGACTTAATTGGTGAAGCTATAAGAGAAGCGCGCAAAGAACGTAATTTGACTCAAGAAGAACTTGGAATTTTGGTAGGAGTCAAAAGAGCTCAGATTTCAAAACTCGAAAATAGCTTAACTGATGCACGATTTGAGACGATTATCAAAGTCTTTAAAGCTTTAAATGCAAAGATTAATTTTAATGTTGAGCTACTAAATCAAACTGTTACTCTTGCATGATGGGAAATAAAACCTGCCGGTAACGAAACCGGTTATCGCAATGCAGGTGATCCACGAACGCCAGCCTCTCCCCGACCGGCTGGCGTCCGTGGACAAGAAAAGCAGCAACAAGTAATTCCCGCACTGACGGCAACCAGCCGAACGTTATGCGGCATGTTAAGGGTCAACCCTAAAAACATTTCAACGAAAAACGATACAAAAAAAAATGACGGAACAAGAAATAAAAGAAAAATGAGCAATATTAAATTATTTGAGAGCAAACAGATCAGAACGGTTTGGAATGGAACCGACGAAAAATGGTATTTCGTTGTAGCAGATGTTATACAGGTATTGACTGACACACCCAACCCGAGCGATTACATCAAGAAAATGCGTAAGCGTGACGAGGAACTTTTTAAAGGGTGGGGACAATTTGTCACCCACCTTTCCGTCGACACTTTTGGTGGGAAACAAAAGCTGAATTGTGCCGGCGCTAAATGACTTTTGCGTATTATACAATCCATCCCTTCACCGAAAGCAAAACCGTTTAAACTCTGGTTAGCTCAAGTGGGTTAAGACAGATTGGATGAAATTGAAAACCCCGAATTGGCTACACAGCGAACAAGAGAACTTTATAAACTTAGCGGTAACAAAAACTATATATCAATTGCAGTTTCCGTGCAGAATTGGAAGTTTACAGCCCGCAACAACTTTTGTGCGGCTCGACAGGAAAGTGTCCCGCAATCAGCAACTTTGCAACTTTGAGCGTCCTAAGGCGCTTGGCTATAACTGTCTAATAATAACACGCTAACCAAATCTATCCTGAAAATAATGAAAACACTTATTTCAAATCCAATGATGCTATTCTTCATGCTGATACTGTTCGCATGTCAGAAAAGCGACAGTTCCGAACCTGTTCAGGTCAAACCTGAATCAGGAAAATACTACGTAACAACTGTTCAGGGAACTTCTTCGCCCGGGAAAGTACTTCTTAATGTCAAATCATATCAGCAAACTACAGAATATACTTGTGGACCTTCGGCGGTATTGTCTTTACTGAACTATCTTGGAAAAACCGGCGATGAAATGACCATCGCCAAAGAGATGGGCACAAGTACTTCAACGGGCACAAACCCTGAACAGATGACTACATGGCTAAAAAGCCATGGCTTTATCGCTACATGGCATGAGCAAGGAACCCTGGAAATGCTTAGGGAAAATCTCAACAAAAAAATTCCGACTTTGATCGAATGGAGCGACTGGGGAGGTCATTGGGTTCTTGTTGTTGGCTACGACACGCGAAATACTGAAACTCTCGTTGACGACGTAATCATTTTTGCAGATCCTTATGACCGACACGATGATTTCAAGGATGGTCTTACCTGGTTTAATGCTCAGCGCTTTTATTATATGTGGTACGACGCGCTTCTTTTCGGCAGAACGATGAAACGGGTTTATATAAATGCTGAAGCGATTTAGTCGTTATTAAAAACCACGAATACTAAATTGTCACATTCTGATCACAAATTCCAAGTCCCAAATTGCAAGACTCGATTTCCAGAGCCTTGAAAGCAAGGCTTTGGAAATCGAGTCTCTCTCATTTTTCCCTATTTGTCTATCTTTCCTCCAGAGGGGTATATCCCCTCGCAGGCTCCACTGTTTTATATGCCGGGCGAATGATTCGGCGTCCGCTTATCATCTCCTCAAGCCGATGGGCGCACCATCCGCTGATGCGGGAAATGGCAAATAACGGAGTGTAAAGTTCTTTTGGTATCTTCAAACAATCATAAACAAAGCCGGAATAGAAGTCAACATTTGGTGAAATCAGCTTATCCTGGGTTCCTTTGAATTCATAGAAAATTTCGGGACCGATGCGTTCAATGGCTTCGTAAAGCGCCATTTCATCTTCTCGCCCCTTTTCCTTTGAAAGTAACCGTGCTTTCTCCTTTAACAAAAGCGCCCTTGGGTCGGAAACTGTGTAAACGGCGTGTCCAAAGCCGTAAATCTTTCCACTATGGTCATGAGCTTCCTTGCGTGTGATTTTCCGGAGATATTCAGCCACTTCATCATCGTTTGCCCAGTTCTTTACGTTAGCTTTGATGTTGTCCATCATCTCAATTACCTGAAGATTTGCGCCGCCATGCAGAGGACCCTTAAGAGATCCGATAGCCGCCACAATAGCCGAATATGTATCGGTGCCGCTTGAACTCACAACACGGGTTGTGAAGGTGGAGTTGTTTCCGCCGCTGTGTTCAGCATGAAGAACCAGCGAAAGGTCAAGTAATTCCGCTTCCAGCGCGGTATAATCACTGCCTTTGAGCATATAAAGGAAATTTTCGGCAGTGTTCAAGCGTTTATCAGGATAACGAACCGTAAGCGTATCATAATAAATAAGGTGACGCATGGAATGGTAAGAATAAACTGCGATTGTAGGTAATTTGGCAATCAGGCTGATGGACTGCCTCACAATATTTTCAAGGGAGGTGTCATCGGCTTTCTCATCCAGAGTATATAATGCGAGTATCGAACGGGCAAGCATATTCATAATATCCTTCCCTTTCATGGTAAGGATCATGTCGCGGTTGAAATTTTCAGGCAAAGCCCGTAGTTCAGCCATCCCGGTGGAGAAATTGACCAGTTCCTCGTGTTTGGGAAGTCTGCCGAACAGCAATAGAAATACTGTTTCGTCAAATCCTGGACGTTTTGCAGCCTGGCAACCATGAACAATATCGCGGATATCAATGCCGCGATATATCAGTTTTCCATCAATAGCTTCAAGTTTTCCGTCAATCTTTTCATAACCCACAACGCTGCCTACACGAGTCAGACCTACCAGCACTCCTGTGTGGTCGGCATTGCGAAGTCCGCGTTTGACGTCGAATTGTTTGAACAATGACTCGTCTATTTTACATGATTCTTCTGTCATAACAGAAAGATCCTTCATAAATTTATCTAATATCATATTTCTCTATTTTAAAGTTTTCATGTAATTAAGCGCGCTTCCTGCTTTGAACCACTTAATCTGTTGGTCGCTGTAACTATGATTAAGCGTAATTTCTTCATTTATTCCGTCTGAATGACGAAGTAATAGCGTCAAAGTTTTCCCTGGCGCTAATTGATCAAGCCCTTTAAGATCGAAAATATCGTCCTCTCGAATCCTATTGTAATCAGCCGGATTGGAAAAAGTTACTGCCAGCATACCTTGTTTCTTCAGGTTGGTTTCATGAATGCGGGCAAACGACTTTACAAGTACCAGCCTTACTCCGAGGTGACGTGGTTCCATGGCGGCATGTTCGCGGGATGAACCTTCTCCATAATTTTCATCGCCAACGATAATTGTCGGAATGCCTTTGCTTTTGAAATAACGGGCAGTCTTTGATACTTCGTTGTATTCGCCGGTATCCGGATTTTTCACCGCATTGGTTTTACCATTGAAAAAGTTGACAGCCCCCATTAAAAGATTATTTGAAATATTGTCGAGATGCCCGCGAAACCGTAACCAGGGACCTGCCATGGAGATATGGTCGGTAGTGCATTTTCCTTTGGCTTTTATAAGCAATCGCATGTCCGTCCAATCCTTCCCGTCCCAGGCGTCAAATGGTTCGAGCGCTTGCAACCGATCCGAAGCCGGGTTTATATGAACTTTAATTTCCGAACTATTTGCAGGTGGCGACACATAACCGGCGTCTTTAACTTCAAATCCGTTTACAGGAAGTTCCACATCAACCGGTTCATCAAGTTTTACAGGATTACCAGATTCGTTAATCAGATAGTCGGTTATTGGGTTGAAAGAAAGAACGCCTGCGAGAGTTAGGGCTGTAACAATTTCAGGAGATGCAATAAAGCTATGAGTTGAGGCATTTCCATCGTTGCGTTTGGCAAAATTGCGGTTAAAGGAGTTGAGGATGGAGTTCTTTCGATCCGGATCATCCATTTTTCTGGTCCATTGGCCTATACAGGGACCGCAGGCATTTGCCATAACCACGCCGCCTATTTCATTGAATATTTCAAGGAGCCCGTCACGCTTACAGGTAAAGCGAATCTGCTCCGAGCCCGGCGTAATCACAAACTCCGATCTAACGGTAAGTTTCTTTTCACTTGCCTGACTAGCTATTGAAGCTGCGCGGTAAATATCCTGATAGGATGAATTTGTACATGAACCGATAAGCCCGACGTCAAGTATTTCAGGATAGTTATTCTCTCTGATAAATGCTTTGAATTTCGAAATCGGGTGAGCAATGTCAGGTGAAAATGGACCATTGATATAGGGCTCGACCTCCGAGAGGTTAAGCCTGATAACCTGATCGTAGTAAAGTTCCGGGGTTTTACATACATCATCGTCGGGAGTGAGGACTGAGGCAAATTGTATTGCAACTTCTGCCACTTCGCTCCTTCCGGTTGCCCGCAGGTAAGCCTCCATCTTTGAATCATAAGGAAAAACCGAACAGGTAGCGCCTATTTCAGCGCCCATGTTGCAAATAGTTCCTTTTCCGGTGCATGAGAGCGATGAAGCGCCTTCGCCAAAATATTCAACGATGAACCCGGTTCCGCCCTTCACTGTAAGAATACCAGCCAACTTCAGAATGACGTCTTTCGCCGAAGCCCAGCCGTTAAGTCGCCCTGTTAGTTCAATTCCCAGTATTTTCGGCATCTTCAGTTCGAGCGGCATTCCCGACATCACATCCACAGCATCCGCGCCGCCAACGCCTATTGCCACCATGCCGAGTCCTCCGGCATTTGGCGTATGCGAGTCGGTTCCTATCATCATTCCTCCTGGAAAGGCATAGTTTTCGAAAATTACCTGGTGAATAATTCCCGCGCCTGGCTGCCAGAAACCAATTCCATACTTCGCTGAAACCGTTTTCAGAAAATCATACACCTCCTTATTCTGCGTCAAAGCATTGGCAAGATCGCTCTTTACGCCAACCTGCGCCTGAATAAGATGATCGGAATGTACTGTGGCGGGAACAGCAGTTGTTTCCCTTCCGGCAGTCATAAACTGAAGCAAAGCCATCTGGGCGGTTGCGTCCTGCATAGCTACCCTGTCGGGCTGAAAATTGACATAATCAACGCCTCGCCTGAGAGCTTCAGGCGGTTTTGAATCAAACAAATGCCCATAAAGAATCTTTTCCGTGAGAGTCAAGGGTTTGTTCAATAATCGGCGGGCATGATTAACGCCTTGCGAAAGTTTGGCGTAAGTATCTCCTATTGATTTAATATTCAACAACATAATAAAATTGTTAATATAACAACAAATTAAAGAATTAGAAGTTTAAAAGTATAAAGATTATCAAGAATAACGTTATAATTTTATAAAAATTTTACACTTATAACTATTCAAAGCATGTTACAACTTGAATTACTCCTCGATGAATGGCAAAATTCCAGCAAATCCAGGATTAACAGGTCAGAAATTCCATTAAAGATACTCGCAGAAGCCGAACAGACGGTTTCTGAAAACGATGGAGAAAATTCTAACCGCTCAGCCTGGTTCCGGTTTCTTGATATAACCCGTAAATCTCATTTTTTGATGGCTCTTGGGGATTATGACGTCAGGAAAAAATGGACCGAAATTGTCTTTAAAATACTTCAGATTACCAATTATAATCTCCGGGATATGATGGAACAACGGGTAGCTGAGCATCCACATCAAACGATGTTCCGCGATTTGTCATCATCCTTAGAAGTTGACTGGACTTATGACCAGATTAACCGACATCTTCGTGAAATTGCCACGCTGTTTTACCAGATAGCAGGTTCCTCGCCCAGGGTTGCCATTTATACTGAAAATTGCTTTGAAGGGGCGTGCGCCGACCTGGCATGCCTGATGTTCGACATTTATGATACACCCTTGAGCCCACACTTCAAACAGGAAATTCTTATCACAATTTTTAATGAACTTCAAATCAATATTGCACTTGCAGATAATGAAGATCGGCTTACAGCGCTGTTGAATGTCAGAGAAAAAACGAAAGTGAAATTCTCCATCCTGTCGCTTCAGCCTGTTTCACAAAAAAATCAAAACATACCATACATAGTCGAGGTTTGCAAAAATTTTACCCGTTCTTACATTGACACGCTTCTTGGGCAACACATTATGAAACAGAACAACCAGGTTGCCACTACGATGTTCACATCGGGAAGCGCCGGTTTGCCAAAAGGCGTTTCGTTCTCCTTATATAATATTGTGTCGAAAAGGTTTGCCCGCGCAGCGGCTTTGCCCGAAGTTGGAAATGAGACTTTTCTTTGCTATCTTCCGCTTTTTCACACCTTTGGCAGATATCTCGAAATGACCGGCGTGATTTTCTGGAGCGGAACTTACATTTTTGCAGGAAATACCTCATCGGAAACGCTGTTATCGCTATTCCACAAGGTTAATCCTACCGGTTTTATCAGTATTCCCTTGCGTTGGCAGGATCTTTATGAACGCTGTCAGGAGACTATCGCGGGGATTGAAAACGAAGAACTCAGGAGCGAGGCGGTAAGAAATGTTGTCGGCTCAAACCTCCATTGGGGTTTGTCGGCTGCAGGATATCTTGATCCGAATGTTTTTCGTTTTTTCAATCAGTATGGAATTCATCTGAATAGCGGATTTGGAATGACGGAAGCTACCGGCGGAATCACAATGACGCCGCCGGGAGGATATAAAGACTCTTCAGTGGGTATTCCTTTGCCCGGCATTATGACCAGGTTAACCGCAGAATCGGAACTTGAGCTGAGCGGTCACTATGTTGGAAGATACCTTGAAAATGCTGGTCCCGACGAGATAATTCCGTATCCGGTTTCGTCGGATATAGATTATTGGATGAAAACGGGGGATGTATTTAAAATTACACCCGACGGGTATTTTGAAATCATTGACCGCGTAAAAGATATCTATAAAAACAACCGCGGTCAAACCGTTGCCCCGCAAACAATCGAAAAAAAATTCTACAACGTCCCCGGTATTCAAAGCGTGTTTCTTGTTGGCGATAATCGTCCCTATAATGTGCTGCTTATCGTACCCGACCGCAACGACCCTCTTTTCCTTTCACTCGATGAAGAAAATCTGAACGAATACTTCCATCAGATTGTAATGGCAGCAAATTCAGATGTAGCTCCTTATGAACGTGTTATTAACTTTTCCGTACTCAACCGGGAATTCAGCTCCGAAAAGGGCGAACTAACGCCCAAAGGTTCGTTTAACAGAAAAGCCATCGAAAACAGTTTTAAGGATATCATTGATACGCTTTATCAAAGCAAGGTAGCTGTGATTTCTGCCGGATCGTTTTCAATCCTCATTCCAAAATGGTTTTTCAGGGATCTCGGCATTCTCGAAACCGACCTGAAATATGAGCAGAATACGCTTATCAATAAAATCAGCAAATCTTCGCTGATCATCAGGAAAATCAAGGATGATAATTATCAGATTGGGAATATGAAATATCAGATTTCTTCCAATCAGATTGACCTTGGAATACTTACCCGGCAACCGAAAATATGGATTGGCAATCCATCTCTTGTTGCATTTTGTCCGGTTAAGGAGGGCTGGGATGTTCCATTGGGCAATATCTCGCCTTCCATAGGAATAGTGCGGTTTATCCGGATGGATGAAAATGATTTCCCGGTAATCCACTCAATCCGGAATCAGCAGTTAATTCAAATCAACAACCTGTTATTCAAAGCCTTTTTCAGCGATTTCAATGTTGCCTCGCACGCGCTTGAAGATTTGACCGGCTCTTTGTCAGGCGCGGATCCCCGGCTTGCGATTACCCTCAGATACCGAATTGAAGCCTTAGCTTTTCATCCCGATGAGGAGATTAGATGTTTAGCATACCGGCTGATATTGCTGAAAGCTCCAAATCCTGAAGATATCCAATCTATGCCGACCTTCATCGAGTCTGGATTAACCTTTTTGAATGAGGCGTCAATTCAAAAAATCGCTTCGGGAAATTTTGGCAAACACCGGCTGGATGCTCTAAAGCAAAGGCTATATTGGTATCGTACTCATTTAAAATGGCCTGCCGGAAAAAGGCAGCGCAATGCTTTTGCCGATGTTATCGGATTGCTTCACAAATTTGCGAGGCTTCATCTTGAGTTCTACGTTCCGGTAAGAGCTGAACTATCAAGATGGATACTTCACAAACAAGATCCATTTCTTTCAGGATTGGCTGAAAGTTATTTTTACAACCTTGCGAATTATTTTGAAAAAGCCATTGAAGCAAATACGGCAAAACAACCTTTAAAATTATGGAAATCAAGACTGGTTTTTGAGAATGGTATTTCAGAATCAGAAAAATTTAGTATTACTGAAATTTTCCGCTCATCTACTTTTCTGAATGAAAGCGTTATTCTTACTTTCAATGAATGGAATTTCAGCCTTGACGAGGTTCCTGAAAAGGGAATTTGGATAATGCGGTTACTTGCTTTTAAGGAATTTAAACATTACCGGCTTTCAATCAACACCACATCTGGAAAACATTTTGATTTACACATGGTGATGAGCGAAGATCCTGCTTTCAAAGGTCGTCCCGAAACTTTTTACTGGCTGGCTTCACTGGCAGGCTTCCCTTTTGGACCGGCAGTTGCGCCGATGCTCGGAAGCAGTCGCCCCAATCTCGGAGTTCTAACAACCCAATATATTGATGGTCTTACAGCCTGGGATAAAATCAGGGAACTTAGTGAAATTCACCGCTCCTCGGGGTTAATCAGAAATAATGCCTGGAAAAAAATCTTTATCAAATCATTCGCGGTTATATTTACAGCATGGGAACACAGCGGGCGGTTGATTGTTCCCGGCGCCATTTCGCCCGCAAATATTGTTATTCCTGAGATGGATTTTCGCGATAGCGCGGTTATATTGTCTCTTGCCGGCTGGTCGGAGTATAAAAATACGTTGTCGCTTATCGAACCAATGCTTCGCGATTTTTATTGCCGCACGGCTTCGGTCTATCCCTGGTGCCGTAAACAACTCAGAATCTTCTGGATTTTCGACGCCTGCATTGAATCGCTTGGGAAAGAAAAGGCAACTGTTTTCCTGAAGCAATTGGACATTGACCTCAATCTTCGCAACCTGAATTGCTTTGACGATACTAACCTGCACGAACATATTGAAGAGTACCTTGAACGAACATTGAACAGATTCTATCTGCCGTTGGCGCTTTTCAGCGCGATTGATCAATATCAGGAGTGGTACAGAATGAATCCGCTTACCACAAATGCTGCAAAAGAACACACCATCCTGGAGCTTTTTGAACTTTATAAATTGCAACAACATTCGGAATTGACCCGCTATTTCTTATACCGGCATACATTTTTCTCCGATACCGGAAACACAATCCAGGAGACATTTGACCAGCTCCTCTCGAAAATGAAAGATATGAAAGGCGGTTTGGCTATCCAATTGACTGAGCTTTCCGATTTACAGGCAGAAATTGTGAATCCGGAAATGAAGTTAGTATTTAGCCGAATGGTTTTTCCGCGCCTTCAGGGAGAAATGGGTATTGACTTTCTGAAAATTGGCGACAATAAACAGGAACATGTTGTTGTACGCTTTACTTTCCATGATAAAACCGGGCAGCGTTATACTTTGAGAGAACCTGTGGAGGCTCGTGAAACGGGACAACTTTATCAGCTTTTCTTTCGCGAGAAATATCCGAAAGAGATCTCCGATTACGACCATCAGTATGTACTAACCGATGAACACGAAAAGATTGTGGGCGGTATCACCTATCGCTATATTGAAGATCACAATATTCTGCTCGACGGTATTGTTGTAACTTCAGCCCTTCAGGGGAAAGGAATCGCATCGGGCATGCTCGAAAAGTTCTTTGCAAGTATGTCGGCACAGGGAGTGGAAGTGGTCAGGGCTCATTTTCTTTTTGGAAACTACTACATGAAACACTTTTTTGAAGTTGACAAGAATTGGGGCGCCTTGATCAAAAAGCTGAATTAATTGTGTAATTTTGAAATTTTTGTCCATGCCAAAATTTGGTTATAATATTAAGCATTTGGATAAATTCTGGTATATCAGCAACTTGAATTTGCATGTGGCAATTGAGAAGAATAATATCACCCCTTCGGGGTTTATGAAGGGGCTTACAATTCATTCTATAATCATATCACCCCTTCGGGGTTTATGAAGGGGCTTACAATTCATTCTATAATCATGTCACCCCTTCGGGGTTTATGAAGGGGCTTACAATTCATTCTATAATCCTTACAGTCCTATGGCTTAGAAAAAATTTCGACGGTTTATTTGATCAGTAAATAATCCCGAAGGGATGACATGATTATAGATTGAAAAGATTGGTTTCGCAGCAGAATCCCAAAGGGATGACATGATTATAGATTGAAAAGATTGGGTTTGCAATAGAATCCAGAAGGGATGACATGATTATAGAAAGAGATTTAATAAGCCTTAATAACGATCAACTTGTTTAAAGTTTCCGCTCCGTAGAAGCGAAATTTCAATTTTGTACAACGTAATCTTAATTGTAAATGCAAATGACAAATAATAAAGCGCTCCATTTTTTCCTGATAGCTTTATTCTCAGGAAGTCTGATCGCTGCAAACGCCTTCAACCCGCCATCATTCCGAATCGCTTTGCTAAAGTATGCCGGCGGCGGCGACTGGTACGCAAATCCTACATCGCTGCCAAACCTGGTAAAGTTCGCCAATCGCAACCTCCTCACCAACATCAGTGAGGATATCGCCACAGTAGATGCAGGAAACCCTGAGATAATGAATTATCCATTTATTCACATGACCGGTCACGGGAATGTGATCTTTTCGGATCAGGAGCTGCAGAATCTCAGGAACTACCTGATCGCCGGAGGATTTCTTCACATTGACGATAATTATGGTCTCGATAAATTCATCCGTCCGCAGTTGAAACGTCTTTTTCCTGAACTTGATCTGATTGAATTAGCTTTTGACTATCCGGTTTACCATCAGAAATATAATTTTCAAACAGGACTGCCAAAGATTCATGAACACGACAACAAAGCGCCCCAGGGATTCGGGCTGATTTACGAAGGACGACTGGTCGTTTTTTATACTTATGAATGTGATTTGGGAGATGGCTGGGAAGATCCGGGCGTACATGGAGATTCAGAGCCAACAAGGACAAAAGCGTTACAGATGGGCGCAAATATCCTTCAATATGTTTTTACGGCAAAATAAGAATGGGTAAACTATACGAAAAACTTGCTGAAGATGTTCGTTTTGTTGAAGGGCTGAAGGCTTGTCTAAATTGCGGAACATGCACAGCTATATGTCCGGCGGCGGAATTTTACAATTATCAGCCGCGCAAAATTGTTGACATTTTACAGAACCGCGACGATAGCCAGATTGAGGAGCTCCTGAAAAGTGAAACCATCTGGTACTGCGGCGAATGTATGTCGTGCGTTACGCGTTGTCCCCGGGGAAATGCGCCAGGGCTGCTGATCACCGTTCTGCGCTCGCTATCGCAGGAACTGGGATATTTTACTGAATCGGAAAAAGGACGACAGCAATTGGCAATAAAAAGAACTGTTGGCGAGTGGATCCTTAAATATGGTTATTGCCTATATCCTTCGCAAATATTGCCTGAAATGCATCCCGAACAAGGACCCATCTGGGAATGGGAACACCAACACATAACCGAGGTAATGGAGCGACTCGGGGCAAACTATATGAAAACAGGTCCCGGAATACTCAGGAAAATTCCGCAGGAAGACCTGGATGAAATTCAACGAATATTTGATGAAACAGGCGCGACTGAGCGATTCAGAAAAATCGAAGAATTTTCCGCAGTGAAAGCCCGTGAGATGAAACTCGGACTTAATGAAACTCTCAACAACGACTACATAAGACATATTTACACCTCCAACGAAAAGGATCACACAAAAGAATCATGAACATCGAAGGAAAACGAAATATTTGGGCGTCTTACCAAAAAGAGATTGCGGGCGACCGTTTCTTTTATGTAAGAAGTTGTGTCAGGCAGAATTTCTTTCCAGGATCGGAAAAGACATTTCTTCGTATTATGAAGGAGGAATTGAATAAAGAGGTGTTTGAAAATGCAGCGCATACAACCTGTTCGGGAATTGGATACCACACCGACGTTGTTCCTTTTGAAACCGCCATGACTATGGTGGCGCGCCAGTTTGCTCTGATGACAGAATCGGGTTACGAAAATTTCACCACCTCCTGTATAACCTCTTTTGGGCTTTACGCCGAGATACTGGAAACCTGGGCGCATTTCCCGGAGGTGGAGGAGCGTATCCGGGAACATCTGATTAAAGCTACCGGGCGAACATTTATCAAACCTGCAAATCTATCTCATGCAAGCGATGTGATTTTTAAATTCAGAAAAGAAATTGGCGTCGCCGGCAAATTCAGGCTTATCAACAGAAACACCGGAAAACCATTGCAGGTAGTGGAACATATTGGATGTCACTATTCAAAAATGTTTCCCAATAAGGGTGTTGGCGGCGCCGAATATCCATATGTTTTGATCGGAATGATAGAAGAATGGGGAGGAGAAGTAATTGACTACCCTGAACGTCGCCATTGCTGCGGATTTGGCTTCAGGCAATATTTGGTTCAGGCAAACCGCGGATATTCGATTGCCTGCTCCAAAAAGAAATTTGAATCCATGGCGCCGTATAAACCCGATTTCATACTCACCAACTGCCCTGGATGTCCGATGTTCCTCGACCGTTGGCAGTACGCGCTCAGCGAAATGGAAGGAATCACTTATGGAGAGAAGGGGCTTGGAATTCCCGTTCTTACCTACGAGGAACTGGCAGGTATGTTACTTGGATATGATCCCTGGGATCTTGGTATGCAGGTGCATCAGGTTCCGGTTGAACCTTTGCTTGATAAAATTGGTATTCCTTATGATTCGCAACGAAAATTCCAGACCATTGACGGAAAAAGTATGGGACAACCTGAATCGCCATCATTTCTCAAATTTTACCAGCATGAATAAACAGGTAGTCGTCATTGGCGCCGGCGTGGCAGGGCTAACAGTGGCAGGAGCTCTGGCAGAACAAAATATCAAGGTTGTTATTATTGAAAAAGAGTCTCAAACCGGCGGACATGTAAGAAACTGGGACAGGCTTTTTCCAAGCCGCCGGCATGGATCGGAAGTCATGGATTTTCTCGACGCCAACATTAGCGAACAGGTTGACATCCGGCGCGGAGTTTCAGTATCTTCAATAGTCCGCGTACAGAACGGGTTTAAAGTTATTCTTGCCAACCATGACGAAATTGATGCAGCTTGCCTGATCCTGTCAACGGGTTTTCAGTTGTTCAACGCTGCAAAAAAGGAGGAATATGGTTATGGAATATATGATAATGTAATCACTTCAGCCGAACTGGAATCAATCTTTAAATCGGGCGCGGCAATCACAACAAAAAGCGGTAAAACTCCTGAAAGGGTCGCATTCATTCATTGTGTCGGCAGCCGGGACGAGAAGGTCGGAAATCTTTATTGTTCAAAAGTATGCTGCGTTACGGGAGTAAAACAAGCCATCGAAATCAGGGAAATCCTTCCTCACTGTGAAGTATTCTCGTTTTACATGGATCTGCGGATGTACGACCGGAATTTTGAAGAGCTCTACTATGAAGCTCAGCAGAAATGGGGCGTGAATTTCATCCGCGGGCGACTTTCGGAATGTGCGGAAAACCCTGATCATTCACTTATAATAAAAACAGAAGATACCCTGACCGGAAAGCCGCTTAAAATGACTGTTGATCTTGTGGTTCTCCTTGTTGGATTCACCCCATCTGCAGGAACCGATGAGATCGTTAAAATCCTCGCACTGAAAACCGGACAGGATGGTTTTGTCGCCTCTGCCGATGAACATTTTCTCGATAACAATACAGATATTCCGGGCGTCTTTGTCACCGGCGCCTTAAAAGGACCAGCCTGTATTGTGAATACCATTGCCGATGCGAGAGCGACAGCGCAGCAGGTGGGAAAATATCTGATTACACTAAAAACAGGATGAATCATACATTTTAATAAATTCCAAAGCTGCTTTTCTGCTTGGGTCAAGTTGTCAATAAGTTTGGAAATAGCACGTATTATTAAGAATAATTTCACCCCTTCGGGGTTCATAGCGGGTTTTATAATTCTTTCTATAATAATATCACCCCTTCGGGGTTTAATACGAAGTTACCAATCCTGAAGAGATGACATGATTATAGATTGAAAAGATTGTTTTTGCAACAGAATCCCGAAGAGATGACATGATTATAGATTGAAAAGATTGTTTTTGCAACAGAATCCCGAA
>JBAXRP010000009.1:0-43450 GCA_037131145.1 Bacteroidota bacterium | reverse complement strand
ACATGATTATAGATTGAAAAGATTGGTTTTGAAACGGAATCCCGAAGGGATTTTACCTTTATAGAGCTTGATATACCAGAGATGTTCGACCCCGAAGGGGTCGTAGATTTATCATTTCTCTTTTTCCTATAAATGTTTGATACCTTCGGCATCCTTTTTATCAATCATTCTTGTTTATTTAATCCCGAAGGGATGACATGATTATAGATTGAAAAGATTAGTTTTGCAACAGAATCCCGAAGGGATGACATGATTATAGAAAGATATTTAATGAGCCTTAGTAATGATCAACTTTTTTAATGGAAATAGGCAGTAAATTTATTTATGTAGTGTATAAAATGCAATTTATGCACAGCCGAAGTTTATTGAGTTTTAAGGACGCTGGATAAGGAAATTGGCAATGACAAACTATTGGGATGAAAAAAATCAACTTATTTAAATTGCTTTTGTATTCTAATCCTAATTTCCGGAATAGCTTGAAATCCCTCGTAATTCTGCTTGGCGCCCTGTCTCTTACGATTGCCGCAGTTTTGTATGCATATCGCGAAGAGGCGGCAAAAGAACAAAACGAATTGCTTTTGACCGGTAAAGAATTAAAGGCAAAAATTTCGGCGCGGCTTCATAACCATGCTCTGCTTTTGCGGTCGGGTTCTGCTTTGATTGCCTCATCAGATACCGTAACACGCAAACAATGGAAGGCATTTGTTGAAGCTATGAGAGTTGAAAAGAATTTACAGGGCATCCAGGGTCTTGGATTTGCCATAATTATCCCTGAAAATCAATTGCAACAATATACTCGGCGCATTCGCGGAGAAGGATTTCCCGATTTTACTGTAAAACCTTTAGGAGACAGGCCTGTTTATACTTCCATTACATATCTTGAACCATTTTCGGGTAGGAATCTCCGCGCTTTTGGATATGATATGTTCACAGAGTCAACACGACGAAAAGCAATGGAGGCAGCGCGTGATTATGATCTTGCAATCCTTTCGGGGAAAGTAATTCTGGTTCAGGAAACCGATGAAAATGTTCAACCAGGCACTTTGATGTATGTTCCGGTTTATAGGAATGGCATGCCCATAAACACGATTGAAGAGCGCCGGGCAGCCATTAAAGGCTGGGTTTACAGCCCTAACCGGATGACAGACTTGATGCAGGGCATTTTAGGTCGCTGGGATTCAATACAACGGAGCCGAATTCATATCCAGGTTTATGACAGTATCATTTCGCCTAATTCATTATTGTACGACAGCCAGATAAATGACAAGCTGAAACACACCGACAGCTATTCAGTTACTCTAAAAATTGATTTTCATAATAAAAATTTGATATTGTATTTTACTAAATCACAGGAGCAAACTACTGTGAGCGGCAAAATTATTATCATCTTAGCAAGCGGTATCGTTATTAGTCTGTTATTATTTGTTTTATCATTATCCTTGTTTAGCACCTATTACAGGGCGCAGCATATTGCAGGTAAATTAGCTGCGGAGATTAAAATAAGCGAAGAACGTTTCGAGGTTATACTCAACTCAACAGCCGAAGGTATCTGCGGACTCGACCTTTATGGCAAATGTACCTTTTCCAATTCGGCAGCCATTCAACTATTAGGCTACAAAAAAACCGAACAGTTAGTGGGCAAAGATCTGCACCGGCTCATTCATCATAATACAGCCGATGGTACTGTTTTAAATAAAGAAAATTGCCGGATTCATTTGTCGTTCTGCCAGAATGAAAAAATCCATGTCGAAGATGAAGTTTTCTGGCGGGCTGATGGCTCATGCTTCCCGGTTGAATATTGGTCGTATCCTCTTTTTTTTAACGGGGAAATACAAGGGTCGGTTGTTACTTTTTTTGATATTACCGAGCGCAAACGGGCAGAGGAAGAAATGGTAAAAGCAAGAAATGAAGCCGAAAAAGCCAATCACGACAAAACTGCATTCCTTTCGCGAATGAGCCACGAACTGCGCACACCAATGAATTCAATACTGGGCTTTGGTCAGCTCATGGAGATGAGCGAACTAAAACCATTGCACCAAAAGTGGCTAAACTACATTCTGAACAACGGCAGGCGTCTGCTAAGTTTAATAAACGAAGTTCTCGACATTTCCGGCATCGAATCGGGCGAGGTTGCGCTCATGAAAGAACCTGTTAAGATTAATCATGCTATGCAGGAAATGCTTGATGTTGTTGGTCCTGCCGCAGTTAAATGTCAACAAACAATCTCCCTGGTTGATTCTCCTGCCAACCAACTTTTTGTATTGGCAGATAACCTGCGTTTGAAGCAGGTTTTGCTTAATTTAGCCGACAATGCAATCAAATACAATAGCGTTGGTGGAACGGTAACGATTACAACCGAAATGGCGCATACAGAAAAACCGGAAACTTCGCTAATCAGAATTTCAATCAGCGACACAGGGATTGGGATAGCTGCCGGGGAAATCACCAGACTTTTTAAACCATTCGAGCGAATAGGCGCCGAAAAAAGCGAAATCGAAGGTACCGGGCTTGGTCTTGTTGTAGTCAAAAAACTTATGGACGCAATGGGCGGAAATGTCGGAGTTAAGAGTGTGCCGGGTGAGGGAAGTACATTCTGGATTGAACTGCCACAAACGACCAGCGACGGGTCGTGACTTTAATACGATAATAAATTCAGATTAATTAAACCACAGGATACTCATTTAAAAAATTTGCAAATATGAAAAAAACAATCTTCGCTATGATCGGGGCTATTCTGACCCTTGCAGCCTGTTCCCCGAAACCAACCGCTGAAAAAAGCGGACCCTCGCCGCATGTTGAATGGAGCCGAAATGCCACTATCTATGAGGTAAACATAAGGCAGTTCACTCCCGAAGGAACTTTTACAGCGCTTGAAAAAGAACTCCCGCGTTTACAAAAAATGGGAGTTGACATTCTCTGGCTGATGCCTATCAATCCACTTGGAAAGAAAAACAGGAAAGGATCATTGGGCAGTTACTATTCCGTAAGCGATTATTATGGCGTAAACCCGGAATACGGAACCAAAGCAGATTTTATCAACCTCGTTAAAAAAGCCCATGAGCTTGGTATGAAAGTGATCGTTGACTGGGTTGCCAACCATACTGCCTGGGACAATACTCTCATTGAAAAACATCCCGAATGGTACTCGAAAGATTCTGCCGGAAATATCATACCGCCGGTTGCCGATTGGAAAGATGTTGCCGACCTCGACTATAGCCAGGCTGGTTTAAGGCAATATATGACCGAAGCGCTTTCTTACTGGATAAAGGAAGCCGACATTGACGGCTATCGCTGCGATGTTGCAGGAATGATGCCGGTTGATTACTGGAATGAGGCGGCGCCTGTTCTCAGGAAAATCAAACCGATATTCATGCTTGCCGAGGAAGAAAAACCAATCATGCACGACACAGCTTTCGATGCAACCTATTCATGGGGAATTCACCACATTCTTAATGATATTGCAAAGGGAAAGAAAAGCGCCGACAAAATAGACTCCGCTTATAAATCTGAAAAAAGTCTTTACCCCGCCGATGCTTACCGTATGCGTTTTACTTCGAATCACGACGAAAACTCATGGAACGGAACCGAGTACGAGCGCATGGGAAGCGGCGCCCGCGCATTTGCGGTTTTTACATTTACCTTTCCGGGCATTCCGTTGGTTTACAGCGGTCAAGAATCGGCAATGAATAAACGGTTACGCTTTTTTGACAAAGACACTATCCCCTGGGGAAATTACCCACTCGAATCGTTCTATACAACCCTAATGCAATTGAAGAAAAAGAACGACCTGATAGCCAGCGGAGATAGCGGCGGGCAGTTAATAAAGGTACCAACCAGTAATGATAAACTGGTTTATGCTTTCCTCAGAAAGAAGGATAATCGGAAATTATTCGTTCTGTTCAACTTTTCTGAAACAGACCAGTCAGTTCAACTGAAAGGCAATGATTTTACCGGTCGTTATAAAGAGGTTTTTACCGGGCAATCAAAGGAATGGAAAGCTGGCGATAAAGTGGCGATGGGTCCGTGGCAATATTTGGTTTATGAAAACTCTTCGGAATAGCGATTACCTGATGTCCGGGCGTTTAAATCTCTGGCGGAGTTTCAGTAAATATTTGACATGACCGAACGTGAGTTATTCTACCGATACCTTGGTTTGCCTTCATTTTATCCAATGGATATTGAAATAGTAAAGGCAGAAGGAATTTACTTTTATGGCAGGAATGGCGAGCGATATATTGATCTCGTCGCCGGGATTACGGTTAGCAATACCGGTCACCGCCATCCACAAGTTCTCGATGCAATCAGAGCGCAACTTGACTGTTATCTTCATCTTAATGTTTACGGAGAGTTTATTCAATCGCCGCAGGTTCGGCTGGCAGAAAAACTTGCAGGGCTTCTCCCCCATCAGCTTGACTCGGTTTACTTTGTTAATTCAGGCAGTGAAGCTATTGAGGGCGCTTTAAAACTCGCAAAGCGCTATACCGGAAGAACTGAGGTAATTTCTTATAAAGACGCCTATCATGGAAGTACGCATGGGTGTTTGAGCATCATGGGAAATGAATCGTTGAAATATGCTTTCCGGCCGCTTTTACCCGATGTAAGGCATCTGCAATTCAACAACAGTGAGCAGTTGGAACAAATCACCCATCGTACAGCCTGTGTTGTTATCGAATTAATCCAGGCTGAAGCAGGAATCGAAGCCATAGATACGAAATACCTGAAACTGCTTAGGGAAAGATGTTGTGAATTCGGGGTTCTGATTATTTTGGATGATGTTCAGATGGGCATGGGACGGACAGGAAAACTTTTCAGTTTTGAACATCATGATTTTGTGCCCGATATTCTCGTCCTTGCCAAAGCGCTTGGCGCCGGGATGCCGCTTGGAGCTTTTATTGCGCCAAAGAAAATGATGGAAACGCTGGCATTTAACCCTGAACTCGGGCATATCACCACCTTTGGCGGTCACCCGGTTAGTTGTGCTGCCGCTCTTGCCGGACTTGAAGTATTATTAACCGACAACCTAATCCGGGAGGTTGATCAGAAAGGTAAATTGTTCGAAGATAAGCTTAGCGGAAATCGCGCTGTCGCGAATATCAGGCGCGCCGGACTGGCTCTCGGCGTGGATTTACTTCAACCGGAAAAGAGAAATTCATTTATGCAGGCGGCTATAAAAAACGGGATAATCATTGACTGGTATATGTTCATGCCCGCCACATTCAGAATTGCTCCTCCGCTTACCATTACCACAGAAGAGATTGAAGTTTCCTGCCAGAAACTTATCGCCGCGCTGGAGGATATTACATGACCGTCTATCTCCTGCATAAAGAGCCTTTATTTCCACCTGTAGAGGAAGCAGAACCCGACGGACTGATTGCAATAGGCGGCGATCTTTCGGTTGAACGTATAATATGTGCATATTCACAAGGAATATTCCCATGGTTTATGGAAGAAGGTATTGTTTACTGGTATTCACCAGATCCGCGGATGGTACTTTTCCCTGAAAAGTTTCATAAATCTGAATCGCTGAATCGAATTTTGAAAAGTGGAAAATTCTCAGTCAGGATTGATACGGGATTTGAAGATGTGATCAGAGCTTGCGCTTCAACGAAAAGAACTAATGAGGATGGCGGCTGGATCAATGAAAGTTTTACCGAGGCTTACCACGAACTTTATCGCCGGGGATTAGCACATTCTGTTGAAACCTATTACCGGAATGAACTTGTTGGCGGACTTTACGGTGTTTCGCTTGGCGCAGCCTTTTTTGGTGAAAGTATGTTTTTCAGGATGCCCAACGCTTCAAAGGTTGCATTCGCCGCGCTTGTGGAATTCTGCCTTCAGCATGGTTTGACTTTTATTGACTGTCAGGTGGAAACATCCCATCTTCGCAGCCTCGGAGCCTCAACAGTGTCGAGGACTGAATATTTGAAATTGCTGGAAAAGGCTCTGACTTAACGCTGAATCATTTTACGGGTCTCACACTTATCCGCTTCACCCAAAATAACCAAAGTCCGCAAATTACAAGGTAAAACATCCATCTGAGAACATTATCGTGGGCAAACTTCATCCATTCAGGGTGATTCATTGACAACACTCCTGATAAGAAAATTCTGAAAAGGTTGGTGATGTGAACGAGCAAGGCGCCCAAAGGGATAAACCACAGTTTTTTGAGCCAGGGTCCACGGTAAATCAGCATTAGCAGAACGAACTGCATTATTTGTTTCATTCCTGAACAACTGCTATTTATAGAGATGTCATAACCCGAAGGAAACTCCATGAGATTACCGGTGATTGTAACCTTGTACCCCATAAATGTATTTAGCGCCCAGGTACTTTGATACAATACTTCGTTGGCAAGCCAGTTCATAATCGTAGTCATGAAATTATGAATGGGAAATAAGCCTAACTTATTTTCCCAGAAACGCCAGCCGAAATGAATCAGGAGAGTAAGAAAAAGGAATGTCAAAATGTCCTTCATCCCATACATACGGCGTTCAATGAAAAACTTATCAATCCTGTCAGCAATATTGGTTACGATTTGTTTCATGGTCTATTATGATAAAAAATGTAAACTTGTTCTGGAAATTAAAAGTTGAAATAAACGTATATGACAAACAAAGCATACTCGTTGTAAACTTTGGTCGGCGCGCTCTCTTTGTTTATTGCAAATGTGTATGCTTTTATGAGTTGGTTTTCATGGTAGTCCGAAACTAAAATGGTCAGAAGTAATTTTCAGTTTTGATTTATCGGTAAGTAAAAGGTTAATTTTCTTTACAGTTAATAGCCAAATCCATGTTGACCACACTTCGGGTTTGTAAAGGTTTACAAATTCCGTTTTACTGCCTATTTCAAAAATCTCCTTGCAGGTAACCCAGAGTTTTACTTCAGCGCCAATTCTTAATTTACTTACTTCCTTTATTGTCATTGGCTGTGTCCTTAATGATTCAGCAATTAAAGGTTGAGATATACCTGATAAAATCGTTTGAATAAGCGGAGTAAGTTTTTCGCAGGTTGTCAAAAAATAATCGTCTGAGTTAATGCAAAATGTCATAAGGATATTTACTGCATTTAAATTTGGGCAAGCGCCGCCACCAGTTACAGGGTAAAAATGATAATCTTGATTTTGTTGGCTAAGAACAAAGTCAAAAGTTTTTTTATTCCGTTCAATAAAATGGGCGCCTGATAAACTTTCAAATGGAACCAAGTGAGACCAGACGCCAAACATTTGCAATGGAGAAATATTCTTAATGTTTGAAAGGTTGTTGTCAATAGAAAAAGAATCCTGAATAAAACGAAAAACTACTTTGACTTTTTCAGTTTCGCCTTTGTCAATAAAAGATTTCAAAACAGTTCCTACAATATTGATTTCGTTCCAGGGGTCATTCCAATTTAAGTTTTCCAAAAAGTGAGTTATCTCTATATCAGTATTGAATCGGAAATTTATCTTATCACCAAAAGCTAAGTTGCGAAAATATTGAAGTAAAAAATTGTCAATGTCATTTTCAATGTGATTTCCTTGCAATCCAATGTCGGCTTTTACTCTCTCAAAAAAATCTTTTGGTATTTCAAGTCCAATTGATTTTGCAATGAAGCAAAATATTACATCTACTAAACAGTTGCCTTTACTTCCGCTTTGAAATGATATGTGCGTATTTCCAATAAGTGACTGAAATGCTAAATCGCTTAAAAGTTCTTTAAATTGATTTTCCCAGGTAAGTAGGTTCACTGCGCTAAAATAAATTGCTTTTAATGTGGGTTAAAATATCGTGTGGATTTCCAGTGATAAGAAATGATTGTATCTTACTGGCATTTTCTTTTATGGCTTTATATCTACGATTACTGAACTCTTCGTTGTCCCAAATTTTAGAAATGAAATTTTCATCACTAAAAATTACCGAAGTTCTTGGTAATCTTGAAAGATGAAAAAACAAGTTAATTGTTAACGAATTAGCGTCAATGGATTTGACTTGCAAAGATTTCCCCCAAGGAGCCAAAAAGAATATGGCTATGATGTTTGTTTTGTTAATTGAGAAGTCATTGTCTTTAAGCATATCTGATTTTATCAGCGAAAAGTTATCGGTTGAAAAACTGATTGGCTGCTCATCTTTTATGATTTCCTTAATACTGCTTCTAACTGTAATCAGGGTTGAACCTCCAACAATTTGAACCTGATCGTTAAACGCAATGCAAGTATTATTCAGTGATAAAACTTTAAAACCAAATTCTTTTGCCGCTAAAATGGCAAGAGTAGATTTTCCCGAAAAACTCTCGCCAACGAATACAACAGCGTTGTTGTTTTTTGAGATTGCACTTGAATGTAATGTGAAAATATTATTTCGTTCTCTTACTATGCTTGAATAAACACCAGAAAGCAATGCCAAAGAGTTAAATGAATTCTCTTTGGATTTTACTTCAATATTTGTTTTAAAAAAATCTTCATTAATAAATGGTTTGTCAGAATGACCCACAAATATTTTCCAATTGTCATTAATACTTGAAAAAAGATTTGGAACAAATGGTTGAGCTAAATCAACAAGTTTGTTTCTTTCTTGTTGATTCAAAGTCCTCTCACAATCTATATGACAGTTTCCAATTTCCATTCAATAATTTTATGCGCGATGGAAGGCAATTTTAACTGGCGTCTCTTTTGTAACAGCAAGGTTTATATTATTAAGGTCTTTTGTCACCGGAGATTCTCCCTTAACAATTGATGCAATGCTTTGATATGTAGCTGGCGTAAAACCATTAGCATTGATTAGAGTTTTAAGTTTCTCTTTTTCTTTGGCTGGCAATTGATTCCAGATTTCTGTTTCTGCTCTTACTAATAAACTACAAGCCGATTTATCTCGTCCAAAATTACCATCGCCTACATTATATCTGTCATTCGGGCATTGACCTTTACAAATCTTTTCAAACCGACAGCCAACACAATTTATTGAAACTTTATCAACAGTCATTTCATACCATTCATTTTTCTCACCATAGCTTTTCAGAATCTCTGCCAAAGGTTGTCCGGTATATTTTACTTCACTTTTACTAAGCAGAAGACAGTCAAAAATACTTCCATAAGAACCAACAATAAAATAACTACCATGACAAGGGAAACAAGGGTGTTGAATAAGATTATCCCCCGTTTGGCTTATGCTTAGGGAATAGCCTTCTCCGTTTATCTCATGCTTGTAAACCAATGGAATTGATAAAGCAAAAGGAAATTCGTTGTCCTGATGAGTATTTAAAATATGATTTGAAACAGAAATAATTTTATCAAAATCAGGAACAAATTCTTCATCAATTTTGATGTAAGCAACAATGTCTTTAACTAAATATGGTAAACTAATTGACCAAAGTTTCGGTTTAATTTCGTGAAGGAAATTATAAATACCCATGTAGGATTCTTCTGATGTGAAATTTTTAGTCCACATCGTGTTTACTGAAATCACTGCATCTTTAAAATCTTTTAAGAAAATTTCTTTCAACTCTGCAAATCGTTCCTGTGAAAATATTTTCTCATTGTTCTTTATGCTGACATTTGGATTATACCCGTCAATTGAGAGATGAATGTGTAATCTCTTACCCGTTCCAACTATTTTTTTTAATTGCTCCAATCTTTTTCCATAAAGAAGAGATAAGTTGCTTACGATTTCTAACTCCTCAAAATTTTGATTTTTGTATGCCGATTCAAAAACTTCCAAGAAAAATGGATTGGCAAAAGGTTCTCCGCCTGTAAACTTTACCTTGGTTACTCCAATGTTAGTAGCATCGTTTAATAAGCCTGATAATTTTTCTGATGACAGTTGAGTTTTAGCTGTATCATTTGCTCTTTCTTCCCAATTCTCATCTCTACTATGCTGATAGCAATATTTGCATTTAAAATTGCAAACCTCTGTAATATTAATGTCTAACTTCCTTGCTAATTTTACCGCTGTCAGACGATTATTTCTTTTAGGGTGCAATGCTGAAATGAGATGCAGCGGATTTTCTAAGTCGGGTTTTTCAATACCGCTATTGATAAGGAAACTAATTTTGGCCTCAAATATTTCAATCAGATGACCTCTCAATTTATGAAAGTGAATCCAACGGAATAAATTATTACTGCTTGTTAACGATGAATACTCACCTCCCAAACACTCTATTAAAATGGATTTAATGGTTGATTGGTTATATTCCCTGTTGAGTAATACATCAGTAACTTTTACTCTTTCCGTTACCATTTCATACTTTGAGTTTTACAAGCTGATTGTTCTTTTGTCCTCTCCTCAAAATCAAATAGTGTCCCAAAACAAAATTGTCTTTTGAAATTATTGCTTCTGTCTCTTTAATTTTTTCGCTGTTCAAATAGATAGCGCCGTTCTCAATATCTTGTCTTGCTTCTCTTTTTGATTTACACAAATTGGTTTTAATAAGTAAGTCAACAAGACCAATATTCTCATTCAGTTCGATTTCTGTATACTCCATTGATTTGAACAAAGTAAGTATGGTTTCTTTGTTTGCCTCTTTAATGCTGCTACCTTCAAACAAAATTTTAGAAGCGGCAATAGCTTTTTCATACTCGCTTTCACCGTGAGCCATAATAGTCATTTCTTTTCCTAATGCTTTTTGCGCTTCCCTTAATTGAGGCTGCTTTTTGGTTTTGGTTTCAAATTCATCAATTGTTTCTTTAGTTAAGAAGGTAAAATATTTCAAAAACCTTGTTACATCTTCATCAGTAGTATTAAGCCAAAATTGATAAAACTGATATGGGGTTGTTCTCTCGGCATCAAGCCAAATTGTTCCCTTTTCAGTTTTGCCGAATTTTTTTCCTGAACTTGTCAGAATAAGTGGAAAAGTCATGCAATATGAATCCGCGCTAAGCTTTCTTTTAATCAATTCCATTCCTGCCGTCATGTTGCCCCACTGGTCGCTACCTCCAATTTGCAATTCACAATTATATTTCTTTTTCAAGTGAAGAAAATCTAATGCCTGAATTATCATGTAGCTAAACTCGGTGTAAGATATTCCCACATCTTCTCTGTCAACTCTCATCTTCACTGAATCTTTTGCAAGCATCCAATTTACAGTAAAATACTTTCCAATGTCTCTCAGATATTCAATAAGATTATACTCCGAAATCCAGTCATAATTATTAACAAGCTTTGCAGGGTTTACATTTGAATTGAAATCTAAAAAGTGTTCAAGCTGTCCTTTGATTCTATTGGTCCAGTCGGCAACAATTTCACTTTGGCTAAGTTTTCTTTCTTCGTCTTTACCACTAGGGTCGCCAATCAAACCGGTTCCACCACCTGCAACCGCAATAGCATGGTGTCCTAATTTTTGAAACCTCATTAGCGCAATAAGTGGAATGAGATTGCCGATGTGCAAACTGTCTGCTGTTGGGTCAAACCCTGCGTATGTAGTAATTGGTGTGTTTACTCTTTGTTTTAAACCTGATGGGTCAGAGGATTGATTTATCAATCCTCTCCAGTTTAATTCATCAAAAATATTTGTTACACTTTCCATATCTGATAGTTCTTCTGATTAATTTTATTATTGGTTTAATAATATATGACTTTGCTCTTTCAGCATTTTGTACTCTTGTAAAGTAAGTTTCCTGTACGTTTTTACACAATACAAACTAAGTATCGCAAGGAAAAATGAAACCGCAACCTGAAACAATGTGGGATTCTCAATAAATTTGAGTTTATCAGCTACGAATTGCTTATTCAAAAAAATAAATGTATTGAGAGAAATAATCAGCAGAATAAAATTCAAAAAGTACGCTCTGCAAATGCTTCTTAAACTTCTATTGATTTCAGTTAGTTCCTTCAAAGACTGAGATTTAAGGTAAACAGTCGTTCTACAAAAGAGGGCGCTGCCATTAGGGAAAATTTTCTGTTCAATCTTTTTTGGTTTCAGGATTGAAGCAGACAACCTTTCAGCAAGAATGCCTATTACATATGTTATCGGTAAAAGCAAAATGACATATTGCAATTCTATTGTTTTAAAAAATAAAAAAATTTGTTCGGGGTTTATGATAATTCCACTCATTAAAATTAATGATAGCATTGCGCCGAAACCGATAACCAGAAATTCTACAATTAGATTTGATGTATTCATTTATTCATTTTTTAGTTGATTTTTTTACTTCTTTAAATTAAAAAGGCGCCCTTGATGCAAGGACACCTTTCAAATTATTCTTAAAAGTATGTCAAGATTATTAACTCAAATATCGTGATGAAATACTTGTTGTTTTAACCTTAACTTGTTTATCATTTCTAAAAATGCTCCTAAATATTTTTTTTACAGTTTTCATCTTAATTAGATTTTAGGAAGCGAAGATAAATATTTCTTTCCATCTCAAAGTAAATTTTAATAAAAACTTATTCCATCTCTCGCCCTGCGTTAATGAATTTCACTCTATTGACCTTGCTTTTAAGTAGGCTTTTGCGGGGTTGGGCAGAGAAAAATATGAGCAATGCGCTATGGCATTAAAATTGAAAAGCAAAAATGTGCGATGGGAAAAGCAAAAACTTCCTTTCTTTGCGCAAGCCTCCCATTCTCTTTTTGGTGAATGAGACAGGGAGAAAGGGGACTAATGGCAGTGGCAATTGCTGATGATTGGGGCAATGTGGCAGAAAAATGACTTTTCGGAGTGACCTCAATATTGAAATTTCTATAGGAAGCGGATACTCCTAATATTTTTTATCATTTTTTATCGAACACCTGTTTTTTCAGTAATTTTACCAAGGTAAACCAACTTCAAAAAGGCAGTTTGTATTTTTATTGCCAAAAAGAAGCAAAGTCGTAATTTATGCAACCCACCAATAATCAGCAAAACCCCAATCCAAAAAACCTGCCGAATGCAAACCTCATTCTGGCGCTCGGTATTTTATCAATACTGCTGTGCTGGTGGCATTTTATATCGTTTGCAGGAATTGTTCTCGGCGTTATTTCGCTTCTCATGGCAAACCGCGAAATGAAACTGTATTATTCCAATCCATCAGATTTTACAATAAGTTCCCTCAATAACGTAAAGGCGGGAAGAACCTGTGCTTTAATCGGCTTGGCAATTTCGGTCATCATATTCTCATTTGTATTATTAATGATCTTTGGAATTTTAGCCTCCCTTCCATTCTGGGGAATGATCCATTAACTATGAAAATTCTGCCAGTTCATCTTATCCGTGAGGCAGATGCCTATACGATTAAACACGAGCCCATCGCCGATATTGACCTGATGGAACGGGCAGCAGGAGCCTGTGCTGACTGGCTGATCAAAAATATTGATTTCGATCGCAAAATAATGATATTTTGCGGGCAAGGCAACAACGGTGGCGACGGATTTGCCATAGCGCGACTTTTGTCTCTTACCGGTTATGACCTCCATGTTTTCAATCTTGCATCACTCGAAAAAATGTCGCCATCGTGCCTGATCAATTTCAACAGGTTGAAAGAAAATCACCAGAAATGCAGAATCAGCGACCTTAGCTCATCTTCTCCTGTAGAAGAAATTATTCTGCCGGAAATAGATAACCAAACTGTGGTAATTGACGCCATCTTTGGAAGCGGACTTACCAGATTGCCCGAAGGAAGAATTGCGAGGATTATTGATCACATCAATTCAAGCGGGGCAGTCATTACAGCCATTGATGTTCCATCGGGACTATTTTGCGATGATACGGTAAGAAGATCAGGTAACCCTTCTATTATTCACGCCGATTTTACACTCACATTTTCTCCGCCCAAGCTGGCATTTTTCTTTCCCGAAAACGATCGTTATGTTGGCGACTGGAAATTGCTTGATATCAGGCTGAGTCCCGAATTTATTGATACTGCCGAGGTCAGAAACTTTATGATTGAACCCGGCGACATAAGAGGAATACTGAAAAAGAGAGACAAATTTGCCCATAAAGGGAGGTTCGGTCACGCGTTGCTTATATGTGGTTCTACCGGAAAGATGGGAGCCGCCATTCTCGCTTCACACGCCTGTATCAGATCGGGAGCCGGACTTGTAACCGCCCATGTCCCATCTTCAACCAATGCGATTCTGCAAACAGCAGTTCCGGAAGCGATGCTTTCAATTGACTCCGACAACGATTGCTTCAGCGAGGTACCGGATTTAACCGCCTATACAGCCATTGCAGCGGGACCCGGAATCGGCACGAAATCACATACTGCCAACGCTCTGAAAATGCTCATTCAGCAAACCCAAATCCCCATAATTTTTGACGCCGACGCCATTAATATCCTCGCGGAAAATAAAACCTGGCTGGCGTTTTTACCAAAGGGGTGCATCTTTACGCCGCATCCGAAAGAATTTGAACGCTTGGTTGGCAAAATTGGAAACGATTTTGAACGGAATGAAATGCAGCGAAATTTCTCGTTTAAAAATCATTGCTACATCGTGCTAAAAGGCGCTCACAGTGCAACTACAACCCCCGACGGCAGGTGTTTTTTCAATACCACAGGAAATCCGGGAATGGCGACAGCGGGAAGCGGCGACGTTCTCACAGGTATTATTGCAGGGCTGATGGCGCAGGGTTATTCGTCGCTTGAATCATCTCTTGCAGGCGTTTACATTCATGGACTTGCAGGCGATTCAGCCTTGTCATCATTGGGATATGAAGCGCTTATTGCTTCCGATATTATTGCAAACCTTGGAAAATCATTTCAACAACTTTATGGAAAACTTTGAGAAAGATATTCACGTAAACCTTATAATTGCCCCTTATGTGCAGAAAGCCACTGCTTTGCGCGGAGTTAAACGTTATGTAGGCGGCAACCAGTTCAGGCACGCGCTTGCGACATTTGCCATTCTCATTGATTATCACTATGTTGATGCCATTTTATTGAAGGCTTCTGTGATACACGATTTGCTGGAGGATGTTAAAAGCACATCGCACGATGACATTAGGGCGATTGACAGCGACGGTTCCCGAGCGCTTGATCTGGTGCTTGAAGTTACCCGCAGGCAGGACGAAACCAAGGAAAATTTCCTCAAACGAATTTTATTAGAAGGTTCCGACAATGCAAAAATTCTGAAATGCGCCGATCGCATCAGCAATCTGACAGATCTTCATCCCGACATTTTCGATAAAGACTATATTAAAAACACTCTCTCATACACCAAAAAGTGGGTAATTCCTATGGCAGAACAGGTAAATAAGGATATGCTGTTTGAGTTGCAGGATTTGCTGATGCGGAGAGAAACCAACATGAAGTTCTCTTCAATGATTTGGCCATTGAAAAGGGTTGAATGATATTATACTGACTCGACCTCTTCGATTAGATCGGCTTCAACTTTCAGATTATCAATGATAAAAATCTGACGCTCCGGCGTATTTTTACCCATATAAAAGGTTAGCACATCACCCACTGATGATTCTTTGTTCAGAATAACAGGATCAAGGCGGATATCCTTGGAAATAAAAAACTTGAACTCATCAGGCGAAATCTCTCCCAACCCCTTGAAACGCGTAATTTCCGGGTTAACGCCGGTTTTTTCCATCGCCGACCGTTTTTCCGATTCGGAATAGCAATAAAACGTTTTCTGTTTGTTGCGAACCCGGAACAGTGGGGTTTGCAAAATATAGAGATGACCATTACGCACCAGGTCGGGATAAAACTGGAGAAAGAAAGTGAGCAGCAACAACCGGATGTGCATTCCGTCAACATCGGCGTCCGTGGCAACTACAACGTAATTATACCGGAGATTTTCAAGTCCCTCTTCAATATTCAATGCAGACTGAAGCAGGTTAAACTCTTCATTTTCGTAAACCACCCGCTTGCTTAGCCCAAAGCAGTTCAGGGGTTTGCCTTTGAGGCTGAAAACCGCCTGGGTATTTACATCGCGGGCTTTGGTAATTGAACCGCTTGCTGAATCGCCCTCGGTGATAAAAATCGTTGATTCGTACCTGCGATCATCATTGTTATTATAGTGAATCCGGCAGTCGCGCAGTTTTTTGTTGTGTAGGCTGACTTTTTTGACGCTCTCTTTAGCGATTTTCTTAATGTTTGCCCACTCCTTGCGCTCTTTCTCACTCTGCATGATTTTTCGCAACAGAGCTTCCGCTGTTTCCGAATTTTTGTGGAGAAAATTGTCAAGATGTTTCTTGACGATATCCATGATATAATTTCGCACGGTTATTCCATCTGGTTCAATATGTATTGAGCCGAGTTTGGTTTTGGTTTGCGACTCAAAAACCGGATCCTGAACTTTGATACTGAACGCAGCCACCAGCGATGCTTTGATGTCGTTGGTATCGAAGTCTTTTTTATAAAATTCACGAATCGTCTTTACCAGCGCTTCACGAAAAGCCGCCTGGTGAGTGCCGCCCTGAGTTGTATGCTGTCCGTTGACGAAAGAATAATACTCTTCGCCGTACATCTCACAATGGGTAAAAGCACATTCAAACTCGCCTTCGCGGAGATGAACAATCGGATATAAATTCGGCGTATCAATGTAGCTGTTGAGCAGGTCGAGTAGTCCGTTCTGGGCATGATATCGTTCGCCGTTGAAAATTATTGTGAGTCCGTTGTTCAGAAAAACATAATTCCAGAGCATTTTCTGCACATACTCCGGAATATAATGGTATTTACCAAAGATATCCTCATCAGGCGAAAAAGTGACAATTGTTCCCGCGCGCAGTTCTGCCGGCTTTTCCTGCTCGTCATTTACAGCCATACCGCGGTTGAACTCGACAATCAGAGTGCGTCCCTCGCGAATTGCCTGAATTTTAAACCAGGAAGATAAGGCATTTACTGCTTTGGCGCCAACTCCATTCAACCCGACGGCTTTTTTAAAAACCTTTGAATCATACTTGGCGCCAGTGTTAATCTTTGAAACACAATCCACCACTTTACCCAACGGAATACCTCTTCCATAATCACGAACACAAACCTGCTGCTCCTTGATGGTAACCTCAATTGTTTTTCCATATCCCATCACAAATTCGTCAATGGAATTATCAAGGATTTCCTTGATCATAACATAAATGCCATCATCAGGCGATGATCCATCGCCAAGTTTACCGATGTACATTCCAGGTCGGAGGCGGATGTGTTCACTCCATTCCAACGACCGAATGCTGTCTTCGGTATAGTTTTCGATATTGTTCGTTGTATCTTCCATAATTGAGGCGCAAAGGTAACTGAATGTTTGCCTCAAGCCGTTTTCCTTCGCGGTTTTATCCCACTTTGAGTATAAGATTTACATTTGCTCCAGACAGCTTCTGATTTTCTGCCAGGTATTCTCGATGTCGTTATCCAGTCCAACTGAAAAGCGAACAAGCCCTTCCGACAATCCCATTTCGCGTTGAATCTCTTCAGGAACTTCCGAAGAGGTACTCTTTCCCGAATTGCTGAAAAGCGTTTTGAAATAACCAAGGCTGACCGCAAGATATCCAACACCAGTCTTTTCCATCATCTCCATCAATCTGGCTGCCTTTTCTGCTGTGACCATATCAATGGCTATCAGTCCTCCAAAACCGAATTCCGGATTCATCATCTCTTTCAGTTTTTCATAACCCTTGTTTTCCGGCAAACCAGGATAATTGATCTTCACCCCGGATTCCCTAAATTTTATGGCAAGGTACAGAGCATTTTTACTGTGCTGCTTCATGCGGATGTGCAGCGTATGAAGGTTTTTCAGGATACTTGAAGAACGCAGCGGATCCAACGCAGGACCAAGTAACATTGCAGTGCCATCGTTCACGTTGCTCAATGAATCAATGAACTCTTTTGACGCGCAAATAGCGCCGGCAACACAATCGTTTTTCCCGTTTATGAACTTGGTCATGCTGTAAACAACTACATGAGCGCCGAGTTTATAAGGGGCTACAATCATCGGAGTAAATGTATTGTCAACCACGAGCTTGATTCCATGTTCGTCGGACAGCCTCGCCAATGCCGGGATATCGGAAATCTGGAGCAGGGGATTTGTGACAGTTTCCGTGTAAATCAGTTTCGTATTCGGACGTATTGCATTTTTCACCTCCTCAAGGTTGGTAATGTCAACAAAGGAAACCCCTATATTGAATTTCTTAACATAGTTAAACAGGAACGCAAAGGTACCTCCATAAGTAGTGAGGCTGCATACGATATGGTCTCCGCTATTGCAAATCTGAAGTATGGAGCATGTTATTGCGGCCATCCCGGAAGCGGTTACCCAGGCAGATTCGGTTCCTTCCATTGCAGCAAGAGCATCGGCAAGGTACTTATTGCTTGGATTCCAATGCCGCGAGTATAAAAAACAACCTTCGGCGTCGCCCTGGAAGGTATCGAGCATGGTTTTAGCCTGCATGAAAGTAAAAGTTGCAGAATCGCAAACAGAGGGATTTACGTCGCCGTATTCCCCGAATTGAAGAAGGTCAAAGATTTTGGTTGAGGGATCTGTTTTCATAATAAGATTGTTAAGAATGAAATATATTTCTGATATTAAATGTTTTATGAAAATTTGCGACCTGGCGTCGTAATTGCATTTTTATATTTTACTACATTTCGGAGTTGAAATATTCCTGAACTTTAAACCTATTTCTTATTCCCGGCTCCCACCCACTCATCCACCACCCTTAAAAACATAACAACATCAATGGGCTTTGTTAAATAATTTACAGCGCCTGCTTTCATCAACTTTTCAAACTGAGCTGGCATTGCATCAGCGCTAATAACAACCACCGGAATTGTTTTTGATTTTTCTTCAGCCTGAAGAAGCCTGATCACTTCAGCGCCAGGTATATCAGGCAAATCAAGATCAAGAAGAATTAAATCAGGGGTGTATTCAATTGCCAACTGAACAACTTCTCCACCGTAAATATTAGTGATTAATCGGATACCCGGACGCTCAATGGAAAGAATTTCTTCAACCAGTTCAATGTTGGAAGCATTGTCTTCGATATATAAAATAGTTCCGGTTTTATTGGTATTTGGAGTTTTTAATATTGACGTCCTGGAATTTCGAACCTTTTGTTCATTCTGATCTTCGTTGAGCGGCAATTCAATCCAGAATGTGGTTCCTGCGCCAGGTATGCTTTGTACCCCAACAACTCCGCCCATTGCAGTCATAAGTTTTTTAACCACCATCAGACCAAGCCCCGTGCCTTCGGTTTCGGTTTTGTCTGCTCCAAGGCGTTCGAAAGGTTGAAAAAGTTTATTGATATTTTCATCTCTGATTCCATCGCCTGTATCGCAAATTGAAATCCTGACCATGGAAATTACAGAAGCTTCGGTATTTTTTAATTCAGTTTTTATTATTATAGAACCGCCTTCACTGTTGTACTTTACGGCATTGCCAATCAAATTAAGCAGAACCTGCTTTAACCGCTGCCTGTCGGCAAATACGAACAGACGGTTGGATCTTGAATATTCCAGCTCGGTTTTCAGATTTCGTTTTTCTGCATTTGGCTGAACAGCGTCAAGCATTTCGATTAGAATACTGTTTAGTTGAATTGGCTCCAGAGACAGAGCAACCCTTCCCGATTCAATTCCCGAAATATCGAGCACTTCATTGATTAGATTGAGCAGATGTTTTCCGCTGTTTAAAATATGGTTAACGCCTTTTTTATAAGCCTGGTTGAGGTCGCCCATATTCATCAACTGAGCAAACCCAAGAATAGAATTCATGGGTGTACGCAATTCATGACTCATACGCGAAAGGAATTCGCTTTTGGCATGATTTGCCTGTTCTGCTTCGTTTCTTGCTTTAATAATTTCTTCTTCTGCCAGCTTGCGCTCAGTGATGTCTAAGGCAATACCTCCGAGCAAAGGTTCCTGCCCGGGTCGGTGAATGATAAACTTTTGTGTTTCGTAATTGTGTAATTTTCCGTCGAGGTTTGGAATAGTCTCTTCAATTTTCTGATAGCCTGAATTCATCGCATTCAGATCGTCAGTTTTCAATTTTTGTCCAAATTCATTTGGAAAAACCTCTGGCATTGTTTTTCCCAACCACTTCGAAGCGCCAAAAGCATCGTCCATATATTTATTCACAAAAAGAGTTCTGCCTTCATGGTCTTTTAAAAAGACGACGGCAGGTAAATAATCCATAAACAAAGAAAACCTGTTTTTACTTTCAAGCAGAGCATCCTCTGTTAGCTTGCGTTCTTCAATTTCTTTTTGCAAACTATTGTTGATTTCAGTTAGTTGGGCAGTTCTTTCTTCAATTTTAACTTCAAGAGTTCCATAGAAGTTTCGGATTTCCTTTTCTGCCTTTTTTCGCTCGGTAATGTCGCGGATAACAAAGACCATTCTGGTAGGTTTACCATCGACATTTCTGATAAACTCACCGTTTACTTCTATATCGAAGATGCTGCCATCTGCCTTGAGCGCTTTATATTCGCCGGCTTTTGTAACAATGCCCTGGTGCAAAAGGAGAATCCTTGATTTAGCTTTTTCCTGATCCTCGGGAATAAGAAACTCGTTAAAAGTACGGTTTATCAGTTGCTCAGTCCGTTCGATACCAAACATTGCTAATGCCACAGGCGAAACAACCAGAAACCGCCCCTCCATATCGGTAATCGTAATATTGTCGGGTGAGGCATGAAGAATAGACCGGTACAGAGCCTCGCTATCATGCAGAGCATCCTCGGCCCGCTTTCGCACTGTAATATCTTCCTCAACGGCGAGGTAATGAGTTATCTTTCCTCCTGCATCAATCACTGGCGATATTGACGCCAGCGTCCAGTAGAGTTCACCGCTTTTCTTTTTGTTATGAAACTCGCCTCTCCATTCCCTGCCTGAAAAAAGAGTTTGCCACAGAATTTTATACTCTTCCGGAGGTTTTTCGCCTGAACTGAAAATACGCGGATTTTTTCCAATTAGCTCTTCCTTCGAATAACCGGTTAATTCAAATGTCTTAGGATTGGCGTATTCTATAGCTCCGGCGAGGTCGGTTATGCAAATCATTACAGGACTTTGCTCAACTGCCTGCGACAGTTTTTTCACCCCTTCTTCGGCTCCTATACGTTCTGTAATATCCCATGCCATATCAGCAAGTAACGAAACGATATCAATATCGCCTTTTTCATAATCCGTCGGTTTGTTGCCTATTCCAACTATTGCAACAATCTGATTGTTCCTGAATATTGGCGTCACAAGCTCGCGAATCACGGGCGCATGACCCTCCGGTAGTCCCTTGCGATTAGGCAAACTCATATAATCGTTATGGATAATAGTTTTTCGCTTATGGAAACAATCAATCCAGACGCCGGAATTTTCTATATCGTAATGACGGCCATGACCCTCAGCTTTGCACATATTCTGCAAAGTATTTGTCGACCAACTTTGAAGCGTCAAGGTTTTCTGATTGGCGTCAACTGAATGGAAGAAACCAATGGAACTGTTGGTTAATAATTCCAGTTCATCCAATACCTTTTGCTGCAATTCATTACGCGAATGAGAGTGAGAAAATTCAGTCAATCGGAGTCGCGCATTAAGAATTTGCTCTGCATGATTACGTTCTGTAACGTCTCTGTATTTCCATAAATGACCGCTATAATTTTCATCAATGTATATAGGAATATAATCTCTTTCGAAATGTCGTCCATCATGCAGTTCCAACTGGTTATTGAACGCTGCCTGTTTTTCTGCAAGAATAACATTGATATCGGCGATGAATTTATTGGAATCCTTGAATAAATGTTTGCTTTGTTCTGCAGAATCGGAGCAATCGGCGCCAATAAGCGAATGGGCGGCAACGGGAATACCAAACATGTTGCAGAACACCTGGTTGGTTAAAATAATTTTTCGGTTTGAATCTTCGAGTAAAATTCCTTCCTGTAAGTTGATGATAAGGTTTGACAGGATGGTAGTTTTATTTATTAATTCGGTTTCCGCTTTTTTACGTTCAGTGATATCCTGAATTACACCAATAACTGAAATCGGATTGCCCTCTGGATCTTTTTCAAGTTGCGCTTTTGAAAATATAACACGGGGAATAGAACCGTCGGCAGGATTGATAACGTATTCGAGATTGTACGATTTGTTGTCTGTAATGAGATCAAGTAGCGACTGGTGAACCCTTTCACGATCAGGAATGCAGGCTTCGATGACGTCAATGGTAAAAAAGTCAGAATCATCGCCAAATCCGAACAATCGTTTAGCTTCTGCTGATCCACTGAGCATTTTGGTCTTCATGTTATAAAACCAGGAACCGGTGAGTCCGATCTGCTGAGCGGTCGCCAGTTGTTTATTTGCAGAAATTAACTTCTCGCGGTTTTCCTGCAACGATTTTTCCTGAAGTTTATTTCTGGCGATATCCATCTCCTTTGCAATAAAAAGCTCTTCATTCTGCAATTTCAGTTCAATATTATGCAACTCAAGCTCGTTTATGAGTTTCCGCATTTCTGTTTCAGAGAGGTTGATGTGTACAGAGGATGAATGGTTGAAAGGTTGGGCTGCCTCGTTGAAAAGCGAATCTGAAGAGGGTATTGGAATTTTCAGTAATTCCTCTGCTTTTTGGCGAAGTTTGGCAGAGGAAGTTGAACTATTCTTTTTCATAAAGTGTATTCGGTTAATTGCAATTAATACCCCGCTGCTTCTGTAAATTGAATTGCTTTGGCAAGGTACGTATAAAAGGTAGAATTGTTACTCCAACCATTAACTCCATTCATTTTCATTTGGCGTCTTTAACGCACCTGAACCCAACAGTCGCATTCCTGTCGAGTCCGGGGGAAATCAGGAGTAGCATTTCAGGATGATCAACCGGCAGAGGCCCGCCGGTTACATACCAAATACTTTGGGTGGGATGATAATAACTTCCCCCACGGATGATGTTGAAATAATAACTGCCATTATCATATACATCATTCGTCATTTGCCACACATTGCCAATCATGTCGTTCACTCCAGACTCGCTTGCGCCATCGGGAAACCTGTTAACCTGAGTTGGAAAGTTGAGATTATAATTGCAGAGAGTGGAATCCATTGTGTTTCCCCAGGGATATTTCCGCATATCGGTTCCCTGAGCGGCATACTGCCACTCAGGTTCCGATGGCAACCGTTTTCCAGCCCACTTTGCATAAGCCCTGGCATCGGAAAGGTTGATATAAATCACAGGTAAATCTTCACATCCTTTTATCGGAATTCCTTTCGACCAATGCTTCAGATAATTGGTTGTATCTATTGGAAGATATGATGATTGCAAAATAAAATCCTGAAATTGTTTATTGGTTACCGGATATTTGTCCATAAAGAATTCCGGCATGTTGATAGTCACGGTATCGCTATAATTTGGAAAAGCGATAAACGGGTCGAGGGTAGTTGGATCGCGCCTGGTATAGAAACGAAATTTCACGGCGGGAATTTTCACCATTTCCTTAGGAATATCCAATGAAGGCGCGCAACTATCGTTGCGACTAATCAGTGTGGGGACTCCCAAACCGGGCGGTATAACAACCTCGTCGTAAAGTTCAGAACCGCCAAAAAGCTGAATAACGATTTTTTCAACCGGATTTGGGAAAAGAGCGAAATAATCCACCGTAGCTCCGGATGCAGGGTAAACATATTGCTTTGAACGGTATGTAGGGTTTTTTCCGGTGATAACAATTCTGTCGGCTAACTCCAAACCGGCTTTGAAAGTCAGGATACTGCCGGTTGTCTGAACATCTAACAACTTTTGAAACGCGGCAATGCAGCCAACATTCCCCTCGCGGCGGGTATTCAGCCAGGCGGGATCAAACGCGTCAATTTTTACAGGGATGAAAGCCTTGCCATTTTTCATTTCCGGTAGTATCATCTGATGATTCCACAAGTCAACGAAATGAAAATCTTTCACAATTTCCGCTGCCTGATGGATACCATGGGGATCTGTAAATTCAAACAACAGACTATTGCATCCTCCTGGATTGAGGCTGTAAATCGTAAAAATTCTCTTGCCTGCGTTATCCCAACGGTTCACATAAACAGAGTCAACCAGTGTTTGAACCAGCGGATAAAACGAATCATTATGAAATACCGAAGTATTCTCACGAAGGATCCTTGTCGTTCGTCCCATGTAGGCAAAATCTTCCTCAATCCATTCCGGTCTTCCGGGGCGCATGGTATTTATTTCCACGCCGTATCCATTGAAGAATGAGATGGCAAGTTCCCGGTGAATGCGGTCATCGGCGAGTTGAAGAACGCGAAAGATAGCAAAATCAGGTTTAATGAGCTTGTTGAGGTTCAGTGGCGGCGGCATCACAAGCGCGTCATGAACACGCCCGCTTACAATGCCTGGCATATCTTTAGGAACCGCCATCCCTTCGCTGTACATTATGATTCCCGGTTTCACTTTATCTGCGGTGGCTTGCAGTTCCCGGCTCGATTCGCCCCGCGTATCGAGAACAACGCCATCGGCGTCAGTCGCCCTTAGCAGTTCTTCCATTCCGCTGAAATGTTCTTCCTTGGGGGTTCCTTCATCCCATGGATTGTATGAAATGAAGTATTTTTTACCGGCTTTGTGTGTAAAATCGGCCTGTCGGCGCAACTCTGCAAGTCCGCCTGGAAGATCGCGGTACATGTCCCACTGGTTCCGCTGATCCATACCGAGACGCGGCCAGGTAGGCCAGAGAGTATAAATGTCGTATCCGCCAGTGAGCGAATCGTATTCAAAAAGATTCCGGTAGAAATTGTGTTTCTGTTCGCGATAATCATAGTATTTCTTATCCCATGCAAACTGAAGCAGCATGATGTAGCTGTTTTTCATCCATGAAAGGTCGCTGCGCCTGAACATGCTGTTGTCAAATTCCTGAAGATCATAAAGCCATCGGTCATGGAATATCATCTCCAACCCCCTATGCCAGTCGCGCTTATGAAGGTCGGCATAAATTGTGTATTCAACCCACCCGCCCGGTTTTAGAGTAACAGCCCAGCGATCGATGGTTGTAAGTTCTTTGTCGCGTTGTCCCCTGCGCGCAAGAGCTGTAATTGAAAGGGTTTCATTAATCCTGTAATCAGTAAAACCGAGATGCCAGGCATTGTCGGGAAGAACTACGCCTATTGGCGCGTAACCCGGACGAAACAATCGCGAGCGACAGAGGTATCCTGGCCATTCTTTGGAGCCTGCTGCGGTAATATAAACTTTATCGCGACTTTCGCCCAGCGGAACGAGATTTTCAATCCGGCGATTCCCTTTGCCTGTATTAATAAACCTGACGATCATCTTTACGCCCGGCTGAAAATTGCTATCAGCAATACAAAAACCCCGGATAGAATCGGCAATAAAAAAAAACAGGGTATCGTTCCTGAGCCAAGAACCAGTGGTTGTATTGTAGAAAACACTGTCAAATAGCGCCGAAAACAGAGGCTGTAATTTTGGCAAAGAAATATTACCGGCGTTATGAGTAATCAGCGATTTGACTGCGAAAGGTTTTTGCGGATCAAATTCCACTCCATGTAAGCTTCCCTGCGAAAAGGAGTTAACCGAAATACTAAACAAAAGGCAGTAAATACAGAATAACTTTATCATTATCGTCGAAATTTGAAAGGAAAAAAATAAATTTGGAATATCAGAAAGACTTCCAGGTTCTAAGATGATGATATGCCTGAAATACCATCTATTCTCCAGCTTTTTACCAATCTTTAGGTAAAGTAAGATATGCCGTTTTGCTATTTGTAACCTTCATTATAAGCATGTCAATAAACTATTTTGGCAAAAATACAAATTACAAATTTAATGGTATCCAGAAAATGCATGTGGTCGTTTATTACCTTGCTTAACTTTTTATTTTTTTTAAGTTCATTTTCAGAAATTAATCTTCCGGTGTCAGCGTCTTGAATTCCTTTTTCAATTTTTTCGGGTAAAATCATTTTATCTACTAATTCGACTATTGAAAAAATGTCTGGAAATCTGGTTATAGTCTGCTTTGGGTTAGATTTTGTCAGCAAATCTTTTTCTGTAAAGATGCAAAGAAATGTTTATTATTGTTAGTTATTATGAGGCATAACTATTTGTATGATCAACGTGTTCATGATTTTTCGCCGTAAAAACTATGAGATCAGACCTGGTGTTCCTGTTCGTTTCTTCCAAATTTATGGATCAGGAGAATACTCCTCAACCAGCCAAAGCCTGAAAAATGTAGCGGAGGTAACTTTTTATTTTATAGTAACTGAAAATGACAATAGGAGAATTTGAAAAATGGCGTTAAAGTTACATTGAAACTTATTTTTATATAATCCTATGAAACTCATCTCCACGTGCGACATCCACGGTTCGCCCGCCTGGAAAACTATCCGGCACGGAGCCTTTTTCTCCATATATACTGAGAATCAGAAATTATTTCACGCAGCTTTTGGAATCGGTAACTACTTATGGACTCATGCAGAAATTGTTCAAAAGTGGTATGACGACAATATTGTTGAACAGATTCAACCATCGAATATAAATATTGCCTGTACGCTGAACCGGGTATTCAATGGATATTACATGCCACTTTTTAATGTTGGTAAGCTCAGAGGAGGACTGTATGAGGAAGGCGGAATTTTTTGGGCGGATAAACGTGAAACCGAATATGACCCCTTGATAGGCTATCATCAGATTGTAGGACATACCAAAACCAGAAGCGGAATTCTTGTATCAAACCATTATGGACATGAAACGTCTGTTACCTGGGTTGATTGCCTCGACTCCGAAATTGAATTTTTAAAATGGAAATATAAGTCAAACAGCACAATGTTTTCAACTATTAAAACCGCCAGTGGAACCTGGATTAAAATACCGGGAGGCTAATTTTTCCCTTCAAGAATTTCGGATTACCGTTTTGAGATCAAAGAGTTATTCACCAAAGCCGGTTCTAATCATTATCCCGGTTTCAAATTCATTAGCAAGTAAATGTTTGACCCTGTTTTTCAGGCGAAGGATAGCAAATCATTTATCACATGAAAAAAAAATCAGGGATTAAACTATTCTCAAACAATACGATGGAAATACCTTGGAATTTATTCAATCAGTAAAGGGGACTTTGTGAGATTTTAAGGGGTGTCGCTAACAAACAAATATTTAATCTATGTATAAGATGTTGATTATATTGTCACTATTCTGGTTATACGGAATAGGTTGTGTCGGACAGCCATTTCCCGAACTCAACACTGCCAAAGACTGCAAATACATGAAACCGGTTGAGCGGGAGATGATTTATGAGATAAATGTTGCAAGGAGTCGCCCGGATGTTTATGCTGGATATTTAAAGGATTATCTAACTGAGGCGAAGGAGAAATTGCAAAATTATGATAACGATCGAAAAAGTTATTCGTTGAGTACAAAATATAAAACGATGAATGGAAAAACAACCATCAGGACTGATACTATCTGGTTCAATGAAGAAGAAGAAGAGGTAAAAGCTATTGAAAGTTTGATTAATGATTTGAAAAAACAGGGAAGATTAACCATACTGAAGCCAGATGCAGGTATCTATAAAGCCGCCACTCTGTATGGAGCCGATCAGGACAGACATGAATGGGCGCTAAGTCACAACGGTAGCGATGGTTCCTGGCCAAATGACCGGATCAAGAGATATTCACCCAAAATGATTGATGGTAATGAAAACATAGCGGGCAGATATCCTGAACCCACTGCGAGGGATATTGTCATTCAGTTATTGATTGACGGCGGCATTCCGGGTTATGGTCACCGGTATAATATGCTCAACCCACAATGGACGCATGGCGCTTGTTTTTGTGGTGGGTTAAAGAACGGTATGTACCGGTGGTTGCAGGAGTTTGGTGAGCTTGGAAGATGATTAACTCAAATTACAGGGGAGACAAAGACATGAATTCTACTATTTCAGTATTCTGAAGGTTCAAAGCGGATATTTGTGATATTTTAATTCGATCAGGCATTACAACATAGATAATTCAAACCATGTAAGATTTAAATTAACCATTGGGTTCGCTTTGATACTTTGAAATTATTTTCAGGAGTAAATCTTTGTTTATTGGTTTTGTTAAATAATCATCACAGCCTGATTCAATAGCCTTTCTATCATCGCCGGTCATTGCAAAAGCGGTAATTGCAATAACCGGCAGGTCGCTTCTCAGTGATTTAATGATGCGTGTTGCCTCAAAGCCATCCATAACAGGCATTTTTAAATCCATTAGAACCAGCGAAACAGCGGGATTTGAACGGCATATCGAAACTGCCAATTCACCGTTTACGGCTGTAACTACGTTGTAGCCTGATTTTTTCAGAATGGTTTGGAAATATAGACGATTTGCTTCATCATCTTCTGCAATTAGTATGATACCTTCGGTTTTACCTGCGCTTTTATTGGTTAATTCCTGTGTATCTGGTATCGGATTAAGTTCAACATTGTGAGGTAAAGTAAAATAAAAGATTGAACCTGAATTTTTTTCCGACTGTATACGAATATCTCCACCAAGTAAGCGCAACGCTTCACTGGCAATGGATAATCCAAGTCCGCTGCCTTCATACCCACGGGTATGCGACAGTTCCTCCTGCATGAAGGTCTCAAAGATTCTTTTCTGCGCCTCAACTGTGACGCCGGAACCTGTATCCCTGACGAAAAATTCAATTCGTTTGTCTAATTGTTTAAAACCAGTAATGATCTCGCCCTTAGCAGTGAATTTAACAGCATTATCCAATAATGCGTCAAAAATCTTTTCAAATAGTTCTCGGTCGGAAAAAATTACAAGATTTTGGTCTTCGGGTGAAATATCAATTGACAACTTCAACTTTTTCAGAATACATCTATGTTGATGCTGCTCAGTTATTGTTTCGAGAACCTGAGCCGGCAGAAAATATTTTCTGGTGACGCCCATATTCCCGGTTACAAGTAACGACATATCCATGTAACTTGTGATGGTACTCATTAACCGGTTACTGCTTTCTTTAAGGAGCGCGTGAAACTCTGTGCGGTCTGTGTCCGGAATATCAGGTTGAGCAAGCAGTCCGCTGAAACCAAGGATTCCATTTAACGGAGTTCGTACTTCATGAGAAATATTGTTCAGGAATGCTGTTTTAAGCCTGTCGCTGGCTTCAGCCTGATTTTTTGCCACAATCAGCTCCTTCACCCGATCATTTAGTTCGGAAGTACGCTGACTGACAATACGTTCAAGAAAATACTGTTGATTGCGGATAAAGCATACAAAAAAGGTAAATGAAATTGTTACAAACAAGCCAATAATTCCGGAAATCCAACTGGTTTTATCGGGAAACTTACCATAGAATACATCGCTGGGATGTGAGAATAGTAGGTATGATCTTCCGAACATGAATATTGGAGTCATTTTCGAAAAAGTGAAGTTTCTTATATACTGTAAAGTAAAATCAAAATTCTCCGCCTTAAAATATTCCTGAGGGGCAGTGGCAACCAGCGCCGGGTTTCCCGCCTGATTCAAATCAAGCAAATCAGCGACTATCAATGGCTGATTAAGTCCAGGTTTCTGCATTGGAGAATCAACCATCGAATTCAGATGGACGGCGCCGACAATAAATCCAACAATAGAATCCTCCTGATTACCAGCTCTCCGAGATTGATTTATAAACACAGGATTAAAACTAAAAACGGCAGTATTTTCAGGAGTGATACCTGAAATTACCTGAGGTTCGGAGCCTGATGACAATGAGGTTTGCAGCGACTGCTCAATTAATTGTTTAAAAGTTCGGTTTGATGAAAAGTCGTAACCGATAGGGAGTGTTCGTTCAAAAATGTCAGATGAAAACTTTACATGAAAATGCTCCTTATCATCACGGGGAACCCAGGCAATTGTAAACACATCGGGGTTGATGGTCATGGCATTTAAAAACGTTGAAAATTCAATGGAATCAACTTCCTCATCGCTTTCAAAAAACTTTTTGAGAGATTGAACTTCCTGGCGAATTTTTTCATGAAACCCGCGGATATTATCAACTTGTGTAGAAGCTTGCTGGTTGAAGATGTAATATTGTTCGCGCAGAGCCGATTCATGAATTAAAATTGTGATGTAAGCAGATAAAAGAGCGCAGGTTACAGCCATATAAATAGTTTCCACATGCCGGAGTCTGAACCGTTTTTCATGCGGTAATTTATTCCTTTTGCGAATCAGAAATAGTCCTGTCACCAATAGCATCAGCGTCAGAACTGTGTATATTCCCGGAAGTATTATGGAGGTGATTATTGCTTTTTGCCAGTCATCGGAAAGAATATCAATGCCGACTACCATCAGTACTTTCTCTGTAACCGGATCAAAAACGGGAGCTAAGGCTGAGATAAACGTACCGTATTCATCCTTGTTGGGACCGATTACGATTGGTTTTCCCACATTATAAATTAAAAAGTCATCCGGTGTGGGATTTTCATAAACAGTGCCGGGAGCTCCTGCCCCCATGGGGTCTCCATCGTCATAATTTTCGGGACCAAACAGGATTTTGTCATTCTTCAGCGCCATACTATAGATTCCCCGCTGGTATATCAAGCGACCGAATGCCCTCATCTGTGAGCGAATCCGTTTATAAGATGGCAAAGCCGAATCAGTTGCGGAAAAATCCAGCGCCTTGATATTATCCGGGTCAATAGTGCGGGCAAGATCTGTCACTTGTGCCAACATTTCAGCCCGGATTCTTGAATCAACCTGCGAGCTACGAAATTTCATCACCCACCATCCTGCCAGAAGTATTAGCAGCGCAGCAAAAATGCCCACAGCGATATATCGAATCAAGCTATTCATGTTTTTTGCAGCAATCATATTTACAGTCAGATAAACCGTATCAACACATTAAATTTGACTTAAAAGGCATTTAGAATAAAGTGGGAGAAGGAAGCGTAAAAATCACAGAAGTACCTTTACCTTCCTCCGATTCAACCCATATTAGTCCTTTATGCTTATCAACAAACTCTTTACAGATAATCAGTCCCAAACCGGAACTCGGTTCGCCGTCTGTTCCTGGTTTTTTTACGACTTCATTGATATTAAACAATTTGTTACGCAAGCTGTCATTCATACCAATGCCATTATCCTGAACTTTAATTTGTATAATATCATTTGGTTTCTGAACGGCGTCGATAATGATTTGGCCGCCCTGGCGAGTGAATTTCACACTATTGGAAACCAGGTTGCGAATTATTGTTTCTGCCATGTGGGGGTCGGCAAGCGTCGAAATATTATCTGAAAAATTAAGGCTGATTGATATCTTTTTGTTTCGGGCCGATTCAACAATTGGCTCAATAGCCCTTGCTGTCAAATCGAACAAAACAAAAGGTTCGGGAGCGAATTTTATTATACCCCGCTGAACGCGCGACCACTCCAACAGGTTTTCCAGAAGGGTGTACATGTTGGTTGCAGACTTTCTAAGTGTTAATGAAATTTCCATAAGTTCGGTTTCCGTCATATTATGAAATTCCTCGGTTAAAAGGTAGGTCAAACCGAGAAACCCGTTAAAGGGACTTCTAAGGTCGTGGGCAATAATTGAGAAAAAATTGTCTTTTTCGGCATTTACTTTCATCAATTTTTCGTTCAGTTCCTGATAATGGCTTTTGCTTTTTCGAAGTTCCAGCATAGATTCTTCACGACTTAAAGCCATCGCAAGAATGCCAAGTATAAAACGATCGAAGTCTGATGGTTGGTAGTGGCGCTGAAAAACAACACAAAGAGAGCCAACAGGTTTACTATTGCATCTGACCAGATGACCCATATATGTCAGCAAATTATATTTTCTCACATTCGGATCGGTTTCAGCATATTTTGTTTCCTGAAGATTTTCAACAAGAAATATATCATCGTTTGCTTTGTTAATAACATCGAAACAAATGTGTCCATCCGGCTTATCAAGCGTTGCAAACCCATCAGGAAGGTTCCACTGTCCAAGAGAACAAAGTAAACCATCATCCAAACGGTTATATAGCGCTGAGGTGGCGCCAATAACTTGACCACAGGTAGCGGTGATAAGTTTCATATTTGCAATGTGATCATCATCAAATTCAATCAACATCCGGTTGACTGCATTAAATTGCCGTATTAAATTCTCGTCAATAAAGGTCATATAAGAGAAATGTATTGGGAATAAATTATTTTGTTGAATTTGGAGTATATCCTGTATAGTGGCTGATTTTTTCGAACAGTAACCGTTTATTTAATGGTTTGGTCAAATAATCGTCGCATCCTGCTTCACGCGCTTTTTTTTCATCGCCGGTCATGGCAAAAGCTGTAACCGCGATGATGGGCAACTCTTTTCGGAACGATTTAATTTCGCGAGTAGCTTCAATGCCATCCATTACGGGCATTCGGATATCCATCAGGACCAGTCCGATTTCAGAATGAAGATGACAATAATCCACAGCCTGCTTGCCATTATAAGCCGTTATTATATTTAGATTTGCTTTTTTAAGAATTGTTGCGAGGTAAAACAAGTTTGATTCATCATCTTCAGCGATAAGAATTGACAATGAGCCGGAAGGTTTTCTGTCAAATGTAGTTGGCATAGTAGAATGATTTTTTTATCATTTTTTGGTTGTTAAACCATAAGATTCGAGCATTTTTAACAGGTTTTTTTCCACAAGCGGTTTGGTAATATAGTCATCGCATCCGGCGTCCAACGCCTTTTTTTCGTCACCAGTCATTGCAAAGGCAGTAACGGCAATAATTGGAAGATTGTTTCTGAATACTTTGATCCTCCGTGTTGCCTCGAATCCATCCATCACAGGCATTTTCAAGTCCATAAGCGCCAATGCAATTTCCGGATGTTTCTGGCATTGTTCCACTGCTTCCTTACCATTGGTAGCCGGGATAACCTGAAATCCGGCTTTTTTTAAAATCTGTTCTTCAAGAAAATAGTTAGAAGTGTCATCTTCGGCAAGTAAAACCACCTGTATTTCCGAGGCTTTATGAATAGGAACGGGAATGTTTTGTTTCGTTTTTTCAATCTCTATTTTGCTGTATGGAATAAAAATAGTAAAAACCGCGCCTGCTCCTCTTGATGATTCAACGTTTATATCTCCCCCAAGCAACCTTGCCAAACCTCTTGCAATGGAGAGCCCAAGTCCGCTCCCCTCATAATCCCTGGTATTTGAAACCTCGCCCTGCCGAAAATTTTCAAAAACTTTTGAATGTAACTCACTTGCAATACCAATCCCGGTATCGGCCACAAAATAGTCAATACCTCCATTGCCTGGAGAATAACCAAAAGTTATTGTACCGTGATGCGTAAATTTCACAGCATTATCAATAAGGTGAGAAAATATTTTCCAATGAAATTCACGATCGGAAGGTAAGGTTAGCTCTGCAATTTCTTCAGGGATTTGCAGTATCAGCGTCAACTTCTTTACCTGGCACAATGGCTGAAACAGTTCCTTTACTGCATGTAGTTGCCGGTTTAGCTCAAAAGGTTTTTCCCTTACAACCATGTTGTTTGACATCAGCAGGGCAATATCCATATAATTAGTAATAGTATTGAGCAACCGGGTGCTACTGACTTTGATCAATGAACGGAATTGTTCTTTTTCCTCATTCGTCAGGCTATCCTGCGTAATCAACTCGCTGAAGCCAAGAATCCCGTTGAGCGGGGTACGCACTTCATGTGAGATATTATTAATAAAAGCTGTTTTTAGCTTGTCGCTCGCCTCGGCTCTTTCTTTTGCGGCAATCAGTTCAAATTCAAACTTTTTCCTTTCAGATATATCGAGAACAATGCCTACGGCATGCCATCGGTTCTGAATTTTGACGGCAGACAAAGTAAGTGAAATTGTTAATTCGGCGCCATTTTTATGAAGACCTTTTAGTTCCAGAGTTTTTCCAACGGCAGCGCCTTGACCTGATTGCTGAAAGGCAGGAAATTTAGTAAAAAAATTATTTCGGTAGTTTTCAGGAACAATAAGCGTATGTAAATTCTGTCCGATAGCCTCTTCACGTGAATAACCGAAAATATTTTCTGCCGCCGGATTCCAGAAAGATATTAGCCCTTTTTCGTCCAACATAATAATCGCGTCGCCTGCTGCATTGGTAATGGTATTGAGTCTCGATTCACTCTCCTTCAAATTCTGAATAGCCGTAGAAGCCTCTTCCATCGCTTCTCTCTTTTTAAGCGCCTCCTTTACTGCAAATGGAAGCCGTATTAGATTATTTTTTAGTACATAGTTTGAGGCGCCCAGCCGCATACATTCCACTGCAATTTCTTCACTAATGGCTCCTGTAAGAATAATTACCGGAATACTCTGATTATAGTCGCGGGTCAGCTTTAAAACATCCATCCCATTGAAGTCAGGCATCATATAATCAGTAATTACGAGGTCGGGACAGAAACTTTCAATAGCGTCAAGAAATGTGTCTCTGGATTCCACCCTGACAGACTCAAAGTCCAATCCTTCGTGTTGCAAAATTTTAACAGCCATTATATAATGCACTGCTTCATCTTCAGCAAAAAGAATCCGAATGGTTTTGAAAATACCTGGTTTTTCCATGATTAACAGGTTAGTTAGTTATGTACTGATGAATCATGTCAAGAATTTGTTCACGTGAAAAGGGTTTTGGAAGATATCCATCGCAGCCTGCCTCGAGGGTTTTCTCTTCATCGCCACTCATTGCATATGCTGTTACCGCGATTATGGGGAGGTTGTTCCGGAATGCCTTTATTTGCTTTGTCGCTTCATATCCATCCAGATCCGGCATTTTCAAATCCATCAAAACGAGACAAACATTATTGTTGGCTTTGACAATATCCACTGCATCCTGCCCGTTTTTTGCCCGGAGGATTTCAAAGTTTTGACTACGGAGGCTGACTTTTAAGAAATAAAAGTTATCCTCATCATCTTCTGCAATAACAATTGTTCTTGTTTTCATCGTATTCGATAAGTTTTCATGTTTGTCCTCCACGGCAGCTTCAATGGAGTTGGATTCATAAGGAATTGAAAAAGTAAACAAAGAACCTTTAAGTTTTTCGGATTCAACAGTAATTTCTCCGCCCAACAATATAAGGATTTCATCAACAATAGTTAATCCAAGTCCGCTACCTTCATGGCTTCTTGTGAGTTTAGTATCTTCCTGAAAAAACTTATCAAAAATGTTCGGCAACGCATGTTGATTTATTCCGATGCCAGTATCCTTAACTGTAAACCTAAGCGTTCCAGGCAAGGTATAACATCCAAGTTGAATTTCGCCATTTTCGGTGAATTTTACAGCATTATCAAACAGATGGAAAAGTACCTTTCTAAGCAGTTCGTGGTCGGTATTTAAGATAATATTCTTTTGCGTTTCAGAAAGTTGAATTTCAAGTCGAAGATTTTTTCTTTGACATCGTTGTTTAAATGCGGACTCAAGCTCATTAATCAATTTCGTAATTGCAAATTGTTTGGGTTTAATTTTCAAGTTACCAGAAACAAGCAATGAAATGTCCATATAATCCGTAACCGTTTGGATCAATCTTTTCCCGCTTGTATTAAGGATTTCGAGATACTCCTTTTTTTCCTCGTCCGTAACGTTGGGATCAATAACCAATGGCGCAAATCCTAAAATTCCGTTCAACGGCGTCCGGATTTCATGTGAAATATTTTCAAGGAAAGCCGATTTCAGGCGGTCGCCGGCTTCGGCTCTGTGTTTGGCTTTTTCCAGCTCTTCAATGTTCTTTTTTCTTTCTGTAATATCTTCTTTCACTGCCAGGAAATTGCTAATTCTACCGCTTAAATCAATTATTGGGGTGATTGAAACTGATTCCCAGAAAAGTTCTCCCGTTTTCTTTTTGTTTTGAAACTCACCCCGCCATTCGCCTCCTGATAAAATAGTTTTCCATAATTGCTGGTATGTTTCCAATGAGGTAACGCCAGATTGAAAAATCCGGGGGTTTTGTCCCAGTAGTTCCTCAGAAAAATATCCGGTAATTTCACAAATTTTGGGATTAACATATTCAATAATTCCAGTTGTATCGGTGATAACAATACTTACAGGGCTTTGAATGAGCGCCTTTGAAAGTTTCATTTCGTTTTCTTCCGCTCGCTTTCTTTCTGCATAAACATTAAGTTGGTTTGCAATAATTTCGAGAATTTCAACGCTGTTTTTATCATAAGCATCAGGGTTATCATAACTTTGAATAACTATTGCAGCCGTTACTTTATCACCCGCCTTAATAGGAACGCCAATCCAAACCTCTGCTCTGATACCGCGCAGAACGATTTCACCGGCGTCGGCGAGAGCCTTTATATCTGCTTTTTTAAGAAATAGTGACCGTTTTTGCTTAATGACATGCCCTGTCAGTGAATTTTCGGCGCTCCAGTCGGGCGGATTTTCACCGCGCTCGTCCCTTTCGAATGGCGCTGAAAGCATCCCGGTTTGCTCATCATATTGAGCCAGAATAAAATTGCGGGTATCCATCAGTTGGCTCAATTCTTTGCGAACAACCTCAAACAATTCGTTTTGACTATCTGCTGTAACTACAGCATGTGCAATATTATACTGAATTTGCTGAATTGTTGCCGCTCTCTGTCTGGCTCTTTCTGCTTGAAGTCGTTCACTTATATCCCTGACGCTTGTGATAACTCCTTGTACAGAGGGCTCATCAACAAAACTCTGACCAACTGCCTCAACGTAAACCCATTGTTTAGTTTTATGAATATGACGGTATTGTACTTTTAGCAACCTGCCGGGATTTCCGATTCCTTCATCCCAAACCCTCATAACCTCAGGCAGATCATCGGGATGAATTACATCAGCGATTGACTTTTGAGTCAGATCGTCAGGAGAATAACCTGTAATTCGCTCAACTGCCGGACTGATGTATCGCTGGATTCCATCGGGATTAATAACAACAAGAATATCAGAGGAGTTTTTTACGATCAGCCGAAACCGTTCCTCACTGGCTTTCAAAGTTTCCTCTGTCATTTCGTGCAGCGTAAGAGCTTTCTGAAGTTCATATGTGCGCTGTTTGATAAGTTCCTCTAAATTTTCGTTATCATGACGAAGTTTATCCTCCGACCGCTTAATGCGCAGCATTGACGTAACCTGAGCCGTTAGTTCGGTCTCGTCAACCGGTTTGCATAAAAAAGCATCCGCTCCCAGTTTCAAAGCCTTGATGCGACTGGCAGTGTCTGTTTGCAATGCAGTAAGGATAATTACAGGAATCCGTGCAAGTTCCTTGTCTTCCTTCAATATCCTGCAGGTTTCGTAACCATCCATATCGGGCATGATAAGATCAAGCAGTATTACATCAGGATTTTCACTTCCTGCCAGTTCGATCCCTTTTTTTCCAGTGGCGCTGGTAATCACCGCGAGGTCTTTAAAGGCCGTGGACAACACCGCTTTTATCACATTAAGATTGTCCGGATTATCATCAATGGCTAAAATTTTTGTCATAATATTGGTTAATGGAAGGTAAAAATAAATAGCCGATAAAAATAAACATTTTTTCCTCTTTTCTAATAAATATCCCAAAAAACAATGGATTGATTTTTATTAACTTCGCAAACCAAATTCAGAATATTCAACTATGCTTTCTGGCATTTTTTTCAATATTGACACTGTGACTTTATCAGAATTATCGGGTAATCAATTACAGATAAGCGCTTTAGTTTTATTGAATCCCAGCCATCAGATTTTCCAGGGACATTTTCCCGGTAATCCTGTTGTTCCTGGAGTATGTCAGATTCAAATGATTAAGGAATTGATTGAACAGGGTATAAAAAAAACAATCAGGCTTACAGAATCCGATAACATTAAATTTTTATTGATGATCAATCCGCTTGAAATCCCCCGACTCAAATTCGATATTCTGATCAAAAAATTGTCTGAAAAGCAATTCACTGCCACAGCAACTATCTCTTACGAATCATCATTGTTTTTAAAGTTCAAAGGAAAATTTGAAGATGTTCCCGACATAGCTCTGTCGAAGATTTAACCCTGAATGCGCGCCGAAAAAAATCTCGCAAATATGAAGGTCAGGATAACCTTATCGTTTTCATGGAAAAGTATTAACGATTGCGATTTATCTATCTTTGCGTTCTCTCTGTCTGCTTTATTCAGATAGTGGGTTTTTACCTTATGACAAGATTCCCTGTTAACTCCAATTCCGTTATTGATCAGAATGCCTGCTACCACTGCGGCGAGGATTGCGGCGCCGCGCCTGTGATTCTGGAAACGAAACGCTTTTGCTGCAACGGATGCCGCACTGTTTTCGAGATACTCAGCGGAAGCGACGCCTGCGATTATTATCAGTTTGAATCGCATCCGGGCGTAAAAACCGGGAACAGCGAAGTCGGAAGCCGGTATGCCTGGCTCGACCAGGAGGATATCCGCAGGGAAACGCTTGAATACTCAGAGGATGGCGTCAGCAAAGTCAGGTTATTCATCCCGGCAATCCATTGCAGTTCATGCATCTGGTTACTCGAAAACCTGCGCCGGCTTAACTCCGGCGTTTTTCATTCATCGGTAAATTTTATTAAAAAAGAGGTAATTATCACCTTCCGCGATAATGAAATTACCCTTCGACAACTTGTTGAACTGCTTGTATCAATAAATTATATCCCGCAACTTTCGCCCGATAACCTCAACAAAGACGCCAAAGCAAAGGTTAACCGCGGCATTTATTACCGGCTCGGCGTTGCCGGATTCTGTTTCGGAAATATCATGTTGTTCAGTTTTCCTGCATATCTTAGTTTAAACGATACCGTGGAAAATCTTTTGCGTCACAATTTCGGATTTCTGAACATTCTTTTTGGCATTCCGGTTGCCTTTTATTCTGGATGGGTCTTTCTGAATTCTGCTTGGAAAGGGTTGAAAAAACGGTTTATAAGTATTGATGTGCCAATCGCTATCGGAATACTTGTTCTCTTTTTCCGAAGCGTTTATGAAATTATTTCCGGGGCTGGTCCCGGATTCATGGACTCACTTGCCGGACTTGTGTTCTTTCTTTCCATCGGACGATGGTACCAGGATAAAACTTACCAGGCATTATCATTCGAGCGCGATTACAAATCCTATTTTCCCGTAGCGGTAACTATTCTTACAGATTCTGCGGAGGAAACGATTATCCCGCTGAAACGCCTTCGCGTTGGAATGAGAATTCTGGTGAGGAACCAGGAGTTGATTCCCGCCGATGCGCTACTGGTGAAAGGCGATGGTTCGATCGACTACAGTTTTGTGAGCGGCGAGTCAACGCCGGTTCAAAAGCGGTCGGGTGAACGTGTTTTCGCCGGTGGCAGACAGATTGGCGCTTCCATTGAACTTATTGTAGAAAAAGAGGTTGCCCAAAGCCGCCTGACTGAACTCTGGAACCAGGATATGACCGGCTCAGAAAAACAAACGCGATGGGATTCGGTGATGGATGTTATCAGCCGGTATTTCACTGCCGCCATACTTCTGATATCTTCATTATCCGGAATTTACTGGTGGTTTATTTCACCTTCCCAGGCGTTTATGGTTGTTACTGCCGTGCTTATTGTAGCTTGTCCCTGCGCACTTGCGATGACTCTTCCATTCACATTTGGCGGAACCATGAGGGTTTTCGGTCGAAACAACTTCTATCTTAAACGGGTTGGAGTGGTTGAAACACTCGCAGGCATTGACGCCATTGTTTTTGATAAAACCGGCACCATTACAACCAATGATGGATTTGCAGCCGACCTTTCCACGCTTAACGCGAGCCCTGATGATCTTTCTGCTATCTATTCGCTTGCGCGAAATTCAACACATCCCTCAAGTGTGGCTATAACTAAACGCCTCGCCGGATCCGAGGAGTTTGCTGTTACCGGTTTCACAGAAATTCCTTCGCGCGGCGTGGAAGGAGAGGTTGGCGGACGACTTGTGCAGATTGGTTCTGAAGAATTCATAACAGGATCAACCGCTCCAAAACCGCCAGGCAGCCGGGTTTTCATCGCTATTGATCACAAAGCGATAGGATTTGTGGGTATAAAAAACCAATACAGACCGGGTATGAGGGAGGTTCTAACTTCGCTGGCTCAACGCTATGAAATTCATCTGCTTTCCGGCGATAACGACGCGGAATTACCTACGCTTTTAGAATTTTTTCCCTCCCCCGAACGACTCAGTTTTAACCAGTCGCCTCGTTATAAACTTGAGTACATCAGTAATTTAAAAGCCTCTGGAAAAAAGATACTGATGATTGGCGACGGACTGAACGATGCAGGCGCCTTGAGCGAAAGCCACTGCGGAATCTCCATTGCGGATGATATCTACCATTTCTCACCGGCTTGCGACGCCATACTTGAATCGGGTCAGTTTCATCGCCTTCCCGATTTCCTAGCTTTCAGCAGGAATAGTATGCGGATCGTTTACTTCAGTATGACACTCTCCTTTTTGTATAATGTTGTCGGACTCAGTTTTGCCATTACCGGTAACCTATCGCCGGTAGTCTCTGCCATTTTAATGCCGCTGAGTTCTGTGACAATTGTCGGATTTGTTACCTTATCAGTCTTAATATCATCCCGCTTCAGCAAATTTGATGTAAGATAATTATTTAGACCAGATATAAATATCTATATTTTTCGATGTTTCAGGCTTGGTATTTTGGATAAATGATACTTTAATATTTATTTTGTTAAAAATTTAACTAATGAGTGTAATTCTGGTTCTGGTTGCTTTTAGCGTAATTCTTGCGGGAGGCTTTTTGAGCGCTTTTTTCTGGTCGGTGCGTAACGGGCAATATGATGATACCTACGGCTCCTCTGTGCGAATACTTTTTGAAGACGAAAAGCCAGTTGAAACCGTGGAACCGGAATCTGAATCAAGTAAAATGCTTACAGATAAATCACCAAATCAATAATCTATGGAAAATCAAATCTTTTACTATGACAACAAGATTGTCAAAAACTTTGCCTACGCTACCCTGTTCTGGGGTGTTATAGGCATGGTTGTCGGACTGTTGCTTGCCTTGCAGTTTATCTGGCCGGCGCTCTCATTCGGAATACCTTACACAACCTTTGGGCGTATCCGCCCGATCCATACCAACGCGGTGATTTTTGCCTTCGTTGGAAACGGAATGTTTACTGGAATCTATTATTCTCTGCAACGTTTGTGTAAAGCCAGGATGTTCAGCGACATTCTCAGTAAGATCAACTTCTGGGGCTGGCAGTTAATTATTGTGCTTGCGGCATTAACCTTTGCCTCTGGCGTTACAACAGGTAAAGAGTATGCCGAACTGGAGTGGCCCATTGACCTCCTTGTTGCGGTAATCTGGATTGTTTTCGGATGGAACATGATCGGAACGATTATCAAACGAAGAACACAGCATATTTACGTGGCAATCTGGTTTTACATTGCAACCTTCGTAACTATCGCTGTTCTCCATGTAACAAACAGTCTCGCAATTCCGGTGGGATTGTTCAAAAGTTATCCGATCTATGCCGGCGTTCAGGATGCGCTGGTTCAGTGGTGGTACGGACATAATGCCGTTGCATTTTTCCTTACAACCCCGTTCCTCGGATTGATGTACTATTTCCTTCCCAAAGCCGCCAACCGTCCGGTTTATTCTTACCGGTTGTCAATCGTTCACTTCTGGGCGTTGATTTTTCTCTATATATGGGCAGGTCCACACCATTTATTATATAGCGCATTGCCAGGCTGGGCGCAATCGCTTGGCGTTGTTTTCTCGGTGATGCTGATAGCTCCATCATGGGGAGGAATGGTAAATGGGTTATTGACGCTTCGCGGCGCATGGGATCGCGTTCGCGAAGATCCTGTGCTGAAGTTTATGGTTGTTGCCGTTACAGCTTATGGTATGTCAACGTTTGAAGGTCCGATGATGTCAACCAAAACCGTAAATGCCATTTCCCATTTTACCGACTGGACAGTTGGACACGCTCATATTGGCGCGTTAGGCTGGAATGGATTTCTGACCTTTGCCGTTCTCTATTACCTCATCCCGCGGATTTTCCAGACCCAGCTATATTCAAGAAAAATAGCCAATCTTCATTTCTGGATAGGCACTCTCGGCATTATTTTCTATGCAGTTCCATTATATTGGGGCGCAATCACACAGGCTTCGATGTGGAAGGAATTTACTGCGGATGGATTTTTAAAATATCCAAACTTCCTCGAAACCGTTACCCAGTTAAAACCAATGTACGCTGCCCGCGCCATCGGCGGATCGCTATACATCGTTGGAGTTATCCTTGGAGTTTATAACCTTGTTTTAACCATAAAGGCAGGTAAATTTCTTCCCGAAGAGGGAGCTTCGGCTCCGGCGCTGGCAAAGGCTACAGGCAAACGTGGTTCCGGCGAAGGTATTCACAGGTGGCTTGAGCGTCGCCCGGTTCAGTTTAGTATAGTTGCCCTTCTCGCTATTCTTATTGGCGGAATAATTGAAATTGTTCCTCTGTATCTCATAAAAACCAATATCCCAACTATCGCCAGCGTAAAACCTTATACGCCGCTTGAATTACAGGGACGGGATATTTACGTGCGTGAAGGTTGCTATACATGTCACTCGCAGCAGGTGCGTCCTTTCAGATCGGAAACTGAACGTTACGGCGAATATGCCAAAGCCGGCGAATATGTTTATGATCATCCTTTTCAATGGGGATCAAAACGCAATGGCCCGGATTTGTCGCGCGAAGGCGTTGTAAACGGACCCCAGTACAGACCAAATTCATGGCATTATAACCACATGATGGATCCGCAACGGTTAAATCAGCAATCAATTATGCCTGCTTATTCGTGGCTTATCAGCGATGATCTGAATATAACCAACACCGCGAAAAAAATCCGCGTGATGCAGTTTCTCGGCGTTCCATATCCGCCGGAATATGATTCCAAAGCCAATGATGATCTGATGATTCAAGCCACAGCCATAGCCAATGATTTGAAAAGCCAGGGAATCCAGGTTGAACCGGGCAAAGAGATAATCGCCATGATAGCTTACCTGCAACGGCTCGGTAAAGATGTTCATTCGGCAAATGCGCCAACAGCCTCTGTAATCCAGAAATAGCCACATTTATGTTACGCGATATATTCAAATCGTTAGGGAGCATTGAAAATTACGGACTGATCTCAATGGTCATATTTGTGATCTTCTTTATCCTTCTGATAATTCATACAATGTCGCTGAAAACCAGAGATGTTGATGAATACAGCCGGATGCCTCTCGACGATGGCGCGAAAGAAAAAGATGAAATTCATGATATTTAAAATATAATTCCATGGAAATGCATGATCATAAAAATATTGAAAAAGATGAACTGACGGGCGATAAGCTTTTGTCGGGTCATGACTATGATAATATTAAGGAGTTGGACAACAAACTGCCGAAATGGTGGGTATGGCTCTTCATTATTACCATTGTCTGGTCAGTGGTTTACATCTTTGTTTTTGATGTAATCAAGGTTGCGCCTTACCAGCAGAAAGAGTTGGAGAATGAGATAGCCGCCGCCGGAGTTCCCGCGCAGGGACATGTTTCTGCAGCCATTGATTCCACTATTGTTGCGCTTACCGATCAGGCGAGTCTCGATGAAGGTAAAGCAATTTGGTTGAAACAATGTAAAGTATGTCATCTCGAAGGAGGCCAGGGGCTCGTCGGTCCTAATCTCACCGACAACTATTCTATTCATGGCTGTGAATATTGGAAGGTGGTTAAAATTATT
>JBAXRP010000008.1:0-43754 GCA_037131145.1 Bacteroidota bacterium | reverse complement strand
TCCTCAGGGATATCATGTCCCCCTTCACTCACCCGCATTCTCACCCGTTGAATTGCCAGATCGACACTGTTAAGCCAGAAAAAAACCAGTGTCACAAAATATCCTTGTTCCTGTGCTTCTTTGATCAGAATAATAAAGTATCTAGGAGATAACGTGGTTTCAAATGAAAAGTCCACTTTAGATTTAATCAACTCCTGGATCCTTGTTAACATTATCTTTCCGGCATCAATTGCTACTTTTTCCGGCTGGAATGGCGATAGACCTCTAGCAATCTCATCAGCATTGACAAACTCTTTGCAATTAAGCATTTCCGGTAAAACAGTATAAGAAGCAGTGGTTTTTCCAGCTCCATTACAACCTGCTATAATATACAAATTGGGCATTTGACGTTTTCTCAGTCGACATTTACTTTTGCAAAGGTACTGCTAAATGCAATTCCGAAGCAAATTACAAACATATCCTGCTAAACTCCGATCTCTCTTGCTATTTACAATCTATTAAGGGTGTTAAAAAAAATCACTCTCGAAGGTCCCATGCTATCCTGAAGAAAAAAAATGCTCTTGAATAACTCAATTTTTAACTTGGTTTTGTTCCTTTCTTGTTGTAGCTTTGTTCGTTATCAGCGAGTTAAATTGTTTTTATTTAGGTTTGTGCAAACGTGCGCATGATTGCAGGAATAAACCGTAACTCACATCTCGTTATACTAAATGTGAGTTAGAAAAATACGGATTATCAGCACGTTATAAAGCACAATATATTTTGTTTTTAAACAGTTAATTGCCCTCCGAATATTAATTATAAGACAAATATCAAAACCCAAAATACTGATAATCTGTTGCATAATATTTTCAAAAACCAGGGCAACACTAACAAATTTATTAAAGGAAATCCTTAAATGATTTCATTATACCCAACGTATCCATTTTTATCCACCTTCGTTCCCGCTCCAAACTGCTACCAGTAAACAGTGCAAAACGATGCCCCCATTTTTAATGGGTTGATATGAATAGGTTTCGTGAGGGGTTTTTACTGGCTTGATCGGGGCATTTACGGGGATTTCAGTTTGATTAATAAAACAAGATGGATTTGTCGTTGGATGACCTGTTTATTTTTGCGAAAGGTTTTTATTGTAAGTGATAACTACTCAGGGGATAACCTTCTTTACGTGTTGAACAAAGAAACGATTTCTGAACTTCGGAGCGATAAATTAGGCAAAAAATATCTGTTAGCTACATATTCGAATAATTTATAAACTTTACCCTATTAATACTCGTCTTCTTCATTTAACTTCCGTTTTAGCGCAAAGGTAAACCGGGTAGGGCTGGTGGCAAAGATGGGGTTGGTGGGGCGGATATGTTTGACCAAATAGTTTTGGTTCCTGACAGCTTCCTGAATTTAGCCTTCTTTGGCAAATTATTGTATTATTCGTATAAATAAGCTAATTTTACATCAATTTTCCAACCATGATTTCAGCATCATATATTACTGCCGATATTGCAAATTCAACGAAGTTGTTTTCAAGCGCAGAAATGGAGCTTCTGTCAGAAGATATCAGACAGATATTAACTGTCGGGAAATGTATTTTCACCTTCAGTCGCTTCGATTCTTTCCAGGCTTTTCACAGGGATCCGATAAATTCACTGGAAATGGTTATGCAGATCAGGTCAGCCGTGAGGAAGTTTAGCTCCAAAAAACCCGACATCAGAATCTGTCTTGGCCTCGGACAGGCGAATCCTGATGTCAGTGATTTTACATTTTTAAAGGATGACCTTTTTGTCAACACCGGACGTGAATTTGATAAAATGGCAAATAACCGCCAATGGTTTATTATCAAATTAACAGAAACCGAAGATCTTTACCGGCAGCCTGGGTTTACATCGCTTGGAATTTTTCTCGATTTCCTATTTCAACGGCTAACATTTAAACAGTCTCAGGTATTATCTGATTTACTTAAGGGATGTCCCCAGACGGAAATAGCGAAACTGCAAAATAAAAGTATCCCAACCATCAACAAACAGGTGAAAGCCCTTTCGTGGGAAAATTTCAAGATAATCAGCAAGCTATATAAGGAACTTATGCAAAATCAAAGCTCACATGCACTATGATCTGCTGTTAAAGCTCATCGCCGCTCATTTTTTGAGCGATTTTTTTCTACAGACCTCCGGATGGGTTGAAGCAAGAAACAAGCGGCATTTCCTTGCCAGCCAACTTTACATACATGGTTTGGTAATCTTCATCACCGTTATCATCCTTTGCGGAACAAGTCTATGGCTTGTTGGCATAATCTTAGGAATCAGCCATATCGTTCTGGATGGCGTCAAATCCTACATGAAACAAAATACATTGTTCTTTCTGACCGACCAGGCGCTGCATCTGATCATCCTCGCACTGTGCTGGGCTTTTTTCACTGGCGCTAATTTGAATCCGCATATACTGAAAGACCTTTATCAGAATCCTGAATTATGGCTCTATTTGTGTGCCGTGCTGTTTCTCACCGCTCCTTCGGGACTGCTTGTTGAATTACTTACAACCCGCTGGAGAGTTCAACTCTCAAAAATAAAAACAGGTTCAACCAGCCTTGAAAAGGCTGGAATGCTCATTGGAATTCTTGAACGTTTATTGATATTCTTCCTCGTCATCATTGGAAAATTTGAAGCGGTTGGACTCCTCATCGCCGCAAAATCATTACTTCGTTTCAATGAAAAGGATCGCCCGGAAGAAAAAACCGAATACCTCCTTGTTGGCACTCTTATCAGTGTAGCCCTCGCCCTTGCCGCCGGCTTCCTGGTAACGAATATTCATTTTATAAATTAGCCATTACAAGCTAATTATTCAACAATTCGCCTTTTATAGCTAATTTATTCGTTATTTCGCTATTTTCTATGCCCACCCCCCTCCTCACACTCTTTTGCCCATACTTCCGCCTGATGCGGTCGAGCGCCTGGTAAAGGTTTATCATTTCGAGATTATCGTCGAACATGTTAAGTTGAGCATTACCGGAAACGAGACTGCTGAAACGCACACCGATAAGGCGGATCAACATGCGTCGCTGGTATAGGCGATCGAAAAGATCCTTCACCACCGGAATAAGCTGGTGATCGAACGAGGTGTAGGGTATCTGCTTCTGCAAGGTATGGGTATCGAAATTGGAATAGCGAATCTTCACGGTAACACAGGCGGTAAGTTTCTGCTTGTCGCGCAATTCAAAGGCAATCTTCTCCACCATCTTCAAAAGTATCTCCTTCATCCGCACTATGTCAATGCTGTCCTGCTCAAAGGTAGTCTCGGTACTCACCGATTTGGCTTCGTGGTAAGGATATACCGGAGTACTGTCAATACCATTTGCCTTTTCCCAGATCACAATGCCGTTCTTTCCCATTACCCTTTCCATCATCTCTACGGGTACGTGGCTCAGGGTATCAATGGTAACAACACCCATAGAACGCAACAGCCTGTAAGTCTTCTCCCCTATCATTGGAATCTTGCGGATTGACAACGGCGCCAGGAAAGGCTGCACAGCATCCCTGTCAACAAACAGCTCCCCATTGGGTTTAGCCTCGCCCGTGGCAATCTTCGAAACAGTCTTGTTCACCGACAACCCGAACGAGATTGGCAGTCCGGTATTTTTAATGATGTTTTCCCGAAGTTCGTGCGCCCATTTAAGTACGCCGAAGAACCTGTCCATGCCCGTAACATCGAGGTAGTGCTCGTCAATGGAGGCTTTCTCATAAACCGGCGCCTTCTCTGCAATAATTTCTGTGACATTGTGCGAATACTTTGAATAGAGTTCCATATCGCCCCGAACAAGAATCGCATCGCCGCACAATGCCCTCGCCATCTTCATAGGCATAGCCGAATGAACGCCGAACTTCCTCGCCTCATAGCTGCAACTCGCTACCACCCCACGGTCGGAAGTTCCTCCAATGATTACCGGCTTCCCCAACAGTTCCGGGCGAAGGAGGCGCTCGACGGAAACGAAGAAGGTGTCGAGGTCGAGGTGGACTATGTTGCGGGAGAGTAACATAAGTTGGCAAGTTGGCAAGTTGGCAAGTTGGCAAGTTGGCAAGTTGGCAAGTTGGCGAGTTGGCGAAATAAAAAAAACTTCGCCCGCTCGTTATTTTATTTTATCTTTGCCATGTTTTTAATCAAATTTACGACTATAATATAATCATTTTTTCAAAATTGTGATGTATGTTTTTCAGCGGCAATATAAAATTTTTACGGAAACGACGTGGGCGTACTCAGGACGACGTATCCACCACACTGGAAATGAAGCGTTCAACTCTCAGCGGGTATGAAAACAACATTGCCCAGCCAGGTTTGGAAACGCTGATTGCCTTCTCCACCTATTATAATGTAGCCATTGATACCCTGATCAAGGTTGACCTGACCCGACTTCCTGAAAGCCAGATGCGGCAACTTGAACGAGGGTATGATGTATTCATCAGGGGCTCCAACCTACGCATTCTCACCACTACCATTGGAACAGATAATGAAGAAAACATTGAACTGGTTTCAGAAAAAGCAAAAGCAGGATATACCGGCGGATTTGCCGATCCTGAATACATCCGAATACTGCCTGCTTTCCGGTTGCCGTTTCTGTCGAAAGAAAAGAAATACCGCACATTTCAGATCAGCGGTGATTCAATGCTTCCGATTCCTCATGGCGCCTGGGTCACCGGAGTATTTGTCCAGGACTGGAACTCAATACGCGATCGCGACGCATACATTATCCTCACCCTGGATGAAGGAATTGTGTTTAAGGTTACCGAAAACAAAATAGAAACCGAAGGAAAACTCGTTCTTCACTCCCTGAATCCGCTTTTTGAACCTTATGACATCAGCGTCAACAGTATCCGCGAAATATGGCAGTTTGTTCACTATATCAGCCCCATTATCCCTGAAAATACCCGCTCGGAACAATATCTTATGGTTGAAACGGTAAAACAATTACGGAATGACATCCAGGCAATCCAGACCAGGCTAAATATCTGACAGTTAAAATATTTTTCAGAAAATATTTTGTTTGCCCGGAAAAGTTCTAATTTCGGCATTTGATTTTATATATGACTTTTCGTAGCAGGCTCATCATTTATTACATATATTTGTTAAAAATTAGACAAAACTAAAAACTCCACACCATGAAAGTTGCAATCGTTGGATCCGGGTATGTCGGACTGGTTACCGGCACGTGCTTCGCCGAAGTAGGGATCGAAGTTATTTGTGTTGACATCGATCAGAAAAAAATTGAAAATCTCAAACAGGGTATCATTCCCATTTATGAGCCGGGGCTTGAAGAGATGGTACACCGGAACATGAAAAAAGAAAGACTTAAATTCACTACCAGTATTGCCGAGGCGCTCGAAGACTGTGAGGTGATTTTCAGCGCTGTAGGAACGCCGCCAGATGATGACGGAAGCGCCGATCTCAAGTTTGTACTCAGTGTAGCTCGCGATTGCGGAAAACACATGAAGGATTACCTGCTTATCGTGACTAAAAGCACAGTTCCTGTAGGTACCGCTGAAAAAGTAAGAAAAGCTATTTCCGAAGAACTGGAAAAAAGGGGCGTCAACATTGAGTTTGATGTTGCTTCGAACCCCGAATTTTTAAAAGAAGGCGCTGCTATTGACGATTTTCTCAAACCAGATAGAATCGTGGTCGGATGCGACTCGGAACGCGCCGAAGAGCTAATGAAATCACTTTACAAACCATTTACACTGAACGGACACCCTGTTATTTTCATGGATATTACCTCCGCAGAAATGACAAAATACGCCGCCAACTCAATGCTCGCTACCAAAATCAGTTTCATGAACGACATTGCAAACCTTTGCGAAATCGTTGGCGCTGATATTAATATGGTACGAAGAGGCATCGGTTCCGACAGCCGCATAGGAAACAAGTTCATCTATCCGGGCGTTGGCTACGGCGGATCTTGTTTCCCCAAAGATGTCAAAGCGCTGATTCACACCGCCGATGATTATCGCCATAGCCTTAGAATTCTGAAAGCCGTTGAAGCTGTAAACGAAGACCAGAAATCGGTGCTTTTTAATAAAATGGTCAAGCATTATAAAGGCGATCTGAAAGGAAAAACAGTAGCAATCTGGGGTCTTTCCTTTAAACCGCAAACCGACGACATGCGTGAGGCTCCATCGCTGGTGATTATTCAAAAACTGCTAGATGCAGGCGTCAAAGTAAAAGCTTATGATCCGGTTGCAATGCATGAAACGCAACGTATATTAGGCGACGCCATTTATTATGCGCCTGATCAGTATGATGCGCTCATTGACGCCGATTGCCTTATGCTTGTCACTGAATGGCCTGAATTTAAGTTCCCAAACTTCAATATCATTAAAAAACTGCTGAAAGACCTTGTGGTTTTTGATGGCAGAAATATTTATGAAATTGCCGAAATGAAACGTAAAGGCTATGCATATTACTGCATCGGCGTTGACACCACAAAATAATTTCTCTCGTTTTTACCTAAAGCCTGGCAGCGCGCTTATATGAACTGCCAGGCATTTTAGTTTTGACATTTAAAATCAGTTCCCATGATCAAGAAAAAAATTTTAGTAACCGGCGGCGCAGGATTCCTGGGCTCCCATCTTTGTGAACGTCTGCTCAATGAAGGCAATGAAGTAGTTTGTCTCGATAATTATTTCACCGGGCAAAAACAAAATGTGGTGCATCTTCTCAAAAACCCTTTCTTTGAACTAATCCGCCATGATGTCACTATGCCGTTTTTTATCGAAGTTGACGAAATATATAACCTTGCCTGCCCTGCCTCTCCCATTCACTATCAGTATAATGCCATAAAAACAGTAAAAACATCGGTTATGGGAGCCATCAATATGCTCGGTCTTGCCAAAAGAATCAAGGCGCGCGTATTACAGGCTTCCACCAGCGAAGTTTACGGAGATCCAGAAATACATCCACAGGTTGAATCATACTGGGGTCATGTAAATCCGATTGGAATCAGATCCTGTTATGATGAAGGAAAACGTATCGCAGAAACCTTGTTTGTCAATTATCATCAGCAGAATGATGTGCGAATCAAAATCATGCGCATCTTCAACACTTATGGTCCACGAATGCACCCGCACGACGGACGCGTGGTTTCCAATTTTATTGTACAGGCGCTGAAAGATGAAGATATTACCATGTATGGAAATGGTTTACAATCGAGAAGTTTCTGTTACGTTGACGATTTGATCGATGGCATGATCCGGTTGATGAATTCCCGCGAAGAGTTTACCGGTCCGGTGAATATTGGAAACCCAAATGAGTTCACTATGCTTGAACTGGCTGAAAAGGTGATCAGACTCACCGGGTCAAAATCGAAAATCATTTATATGCCTTTACCCGCCGATGATCCCACGCAACGGCAGCCAAACATCTCTCTCGCCAAAAAGGAACTTGGCTGGGAACCCAAAGTGATGCTTGAAGAGGGGCTCATGAAAACGATTGAATTCTTTAAATCCATTATCTGACATTTAGAATAACTATACATGAAACTGCTCGTTACAGGCGCAAATGGTCAGCTTGGAAATGAAATCCGAAAACTTGCGCATTCTTATCCAAATCTGGAATTTCTATTCACTGACGTGGCTGAACTGGACATTACTGACGAAAATGCCATCGAACAATGTGTTATAGCGGAAAAAATCACAGTCATTATCAATTGTGCCGCTTATACAGCCGTTGACAAAGCCGAACTTGACCAGGATAAAGCCTTTCTTATAAATTCAACCGCAGTAGGAAATCTTTCCAGGGTATGCGCTAAATTCAGCGCCTTTCTCGTTCATATCTCAACCGATTATGTCTTTAATGGCAAGGGATACAGACCTTACCACGAAGATGATCCAATAGATCCGGTTTCCCTTTACGCAAAAAGTAAAGCAGCCGGAGAAGAACAGGTTTTTATACACGCGGGCAAAGCAATGATTATAAGAACTTCGTGGCTATATTCGGAATTCGGCGCGAATTTCGTTAAAACCATTATGAAATATGGAAAAGAACGAGACGAGCTCAATGTCGTTTTTGATCAAATAGGAACGCCAACATACGCAAGTGACCTTGCAAAGGCAATCCTCCAAATTGTTTCATTGAATAATTCCGGCAGCGGAATTGAGGTGTTTCACTATGCCAATGAAGGTGTGGCAAGCTGGTATGATTTTGCCCGCGCAATAGTTGACTTTTCTGGTATCAACTGTAAAATAAATGCTATCGAAACAAAAGATTATCCATTACCCGCCGTCCGCCCCTTTTACAGTGTTTTCAACAAAGCAAAGATCAAAAAACGTTTTCAGATGGAAATTCCGGATTGGAGGGATAGTTTGAAGGAATGTATTGGGCGAATAACAAATAACAAATAACGAATTAATTCTAAGAGATATGAGTGCAAAGATTGAAAAAACGATTAAACAACGCGCTGAAGCATGGCTTAGTGGCAGTTTTGATGTAGATACAAAAGCTGCTGTTAAAAGCCTCATGGAGACGAACCCTGTTGAACTGACTGATTCATTTTACAGGGATCTCGAATTTGGCACCGGCGGACTGAGAGGGATTATGGGTGTTGGCACAAACCGTATGAACAAATATACAGTTGGAATGGCCACACAGGGACTGGCGAATTATCTGAAGCTCATGTTTCCGTATAATAACCCAATTAAAATGGCTATTTCATACGACAGCAGGAATAACAGTAAGTTTTTCGCACGTATAGTGGCAGAGGTCTTGTCGGCAAATGATTTCCAGGTCTTTTTATTCGATGATCTTCGCCCAACGCCTGAGCTTTCTTTTGCCATCAGGTATCTCGGCTGTCAGAGCGGAGTTATGGTAACAGCATCACACAATCCAAAAGAATACAATGGTTACAAAGCATATTGGGACGATGGCGCTCAAATGATCGCGCCGCACGATGAAAACGTAATCAAAGAAGTTAAGAGAATAACTTCCATTGACGATGTGAAATGGAATGGAATTGATGAAAACATTATCACCATTGGCGATGAAATAGACAAGGTATATCTCGAACTCATTGAGGCGCTTACTCTTTCTCCGGAATGTATCCAACGACAGAAAAACCTTAAGATCGTTTACACTCCGCTTCATGGATGCGGACGAAAACTTGTGCCGGAAATTCTCGCGAGATACGGGTTTGAAAATATCAGCATGGTGAAGGAACAAGCTATCGCCGATGGGAATTTTCCAACAGTTCATTCGCCCAATCCTGAAGAAAAGAATGCGCTTGATATGGGAATCAAACTTGCTGAAGAATTAAAAGCCGACCTCGTGATGGCAACCGACCCGGATGCCGACCGTGTTGGCATTGCAATCCGTAACCATAATAATGAAATGATCCTGCTTAATGGCAACCAGACCGCGGGACTGCTTTTCTACTATATTCTGAAAAAATGGAAAGAATCCGGAAAACTTCAGGGCGCAGAGTTTATCGTGTCAACCATTGTGACGACAAAGCTGGTGAGTAAAATTGCAAAATCATTCGGGGTTGAGTATTTTGAATGTCTTACAGGCTTCAAATACATTGCAGATGTGATCAGGCAGCATGAAGACGACAAGACTTTTATAATGGGTGGCGAAGAGAGTTATGGCTATCTTGTAGGTGATTTTGTTCGTGATAAAGACGCCGTAAGCGCATGTGCTTTGATAGCAGAAACCGCAGCATGGATGGCCGACCAGGGAAAATCGCTGTTTGACTTGCTGATAGATATTTACAAGCAATATGGATTTTATAAAGAGGGACTGATTTCTGTTACACGAAAAGGAAAATCAGGAGCCGAAGAAATCGAGCAGATGATGGTAAATTACCGAAACTCCCCACCAGTTGAGATAAATGGTTTCAAAGTTACTACTATCAAAGATTATTTTCTGTTGCGTGAAACAGATGTGGCAACCGGGCTGATAGCACCAATTATACTGCCAAAATCGAATGTTCTTCAATTCTTTCTTTCCGACGGCAGTATAATAAGCGTTCGTCCATCGGGTACAGAGCCCAAAATAAAATTCTATTTCGGGGTTAGTGAAAAGCTCAAAGGAATTAAGGAATTTGAGCAAATTGACCAGCGACTAAATGAAAAAATAGCCGGAATTATTGCTTCCATGAAAATCAAATAGATGAATCCCGGAAGATTGGGCATTCCGGGATTACTAATATTCCTGAACTTTAACTGGATATTTGTTACGGTATTTGCCGGATTTATCATAACGCCTGTTTTTGTAACAGGACAGGAGATACCGGTAAAACCAATGCAAATCCCACAACCAAGGTCTGATTCCATTGCTGATTCAACAGCATATCTGAAATCACAGGTATTCTATGACAGCATTTTTAAAAAATTTTCCCGAAAAAAAGTCACACGACTGCTGTACGGACTTGCTTTTGCCGGTCCCGGGCAGCCAGTATTCGTTGATAAAATGCAGGTCATTCAAAGCGCTTCACCTTATGAGCAGTACCGCAATAAAACTATCCGTAATATCCACATCAAAATTTTATCTCCTTTCGGATCAAGTGTTTATGATACAATAAAAACGGCTGGCACTACGGCTGGACAGACGTTAAATAAACTGCATATAAACACTATGAAGTTTTTTATCCTTAGAAATATTTTATTTCACAAAGGAGACTGTCTTGATCCTTCGGTGTTGGCTGATAATGTCCGTATTTTAAAGGATTTGGATGCAATTGATGACGCTAAAATCATTGTAACGCCTACCCTCACTCCTTCCGACTCCGTTGATATCACTGTAATAACTAAAGATGTTTGGTCAATTGGCATAGATGTTCCTATGGTTGCCACCCAAAAAATCGGATTTCGCATTTTTGATGGAAATTTCATGGGACTTGGAGACGGAATAACCACGAGTATGTCGCTATCGCTTAATCGCGCTCCGTTTTTTCTTTTCGAAGGCGTTACCTATATTTATTCCAACCTTGCAGGATCATTTATTAATGCTACTGTTCTTTACAATACGAATGACGAAGGGGAACAAACAGTGGGTATCCGATTCGACAAAGGATTCATCACCAACAAAACAAAATGGGCTGGAGGAATCAGCGCTTTTTATCAAAAAAAATTGAATGTTGTCGACGACTTTAATACAATTGACAGTTATAATACGAATGAAGGGATATGGCTCGGTCGTGCCATGCTTCTGAAAGGTCAGATGCAAACCTCACGCGCAGTTGTTACAGCAGCTTTTTATAACCAATATTATTCATCCCGCCCAATCGTTACCATTGATTCTAATAAAGGGTATTACAATGTTTGGCAGGCTTTGTCTTCTGTAGCCCTATCGAAAAACAACTATTATATCACCGACTATGTATCGCAATTCGGAAAAATTGAAAATCTCCCCTATGGACATCTATTCGAAGTTACAGGAGGTGTTGAGAATACCGATTTTTACAGGCGTTGTTATACAGGCGCCAGGTTTGGAGTTGGAAATTTTTTTTATGGTTTTGGCTATTTGTCAGGGTTTGTCAGGGCGGGTGGTTTTATCCACGAAAATTCTTATGAAGATTGCGTTTTCAAAACAAACTTAAATTATTTCTCACCACTGCTTCAATCACGCGACAAGCGATATAAATTCAGAACATTTTTATCCATTGATTACCGGATTGCGTTTAATTCACGGTCAAACTATCGTGATTACTTTGATGCAAACCAGTTTTTCAAAATAAACAAACTCAAGAGACAGGATTTTTTATATGGTCAGAAATCTATTGGCGCAAAGTTGTCTGCTATTTGCTTCACTCCCTGGTATTTCTATGGTTTTCGCTTTGCACTTTTAGCTCAGTTACAGGCAGGCATGATTACCGATCAAAACCAATCAGTTTTCAATTCATCATTTTTCAGCAGCGTCGGTTTAAGTTTTATCATTAAAAACGATAATCTGATATTTCCTCCTGTTTTGATCTCAGCTTTGTTTTATCCTGGTATTCAAAGTTATTACAATCAATTTCAGCTTTTTATCAACTCAAATATGAATATTCAATATGACGACTTTAATGTTGGACCGCCTCATCAGGAAACAATTTCAAATTGAATTTTTACAGTATAACCCGGAAAACACTAAACTATATCAATGATCGTTAGTTTATCACAAATTCATAAAAATTTCAGAATAGAAATCTATTGAAAGTGACAACAGGAAAACCTCAACCAATTTCATTCAACTTCGCTTTGTTATGCGAAGGCTTCCTCATCCTATTTTTTTCTGTCAGCGGCTGTGTTAAAGGTCAGGAAGTACCTTCTGTTAAAAGTATTGAAAATGAACTTTCCAGGGCTTTTTTTGTTTTGAAAAATACGCATAATGATAGCGCCAGGTTCAAGGTAAACGACAGTATCCTTTCACTTTTTCAAAGCGTTCTTTCAATGCCTTCGGCAGCCGGTTATTCTTTTGATTCCCTTAAAACCATAGCGAGGATTACATCAGATGACAAAAGGTTTACAATTTTTCATTGGAATATACAGCGAGAGAATGGGCGACACTATTATTACGGCTTTTTACGAATTAACGATGACGCCAAACCGAAGATTTTCCCGTTAGTTGACTTTTCTGATTCTCTTGCTTTTCCCGACAGTATGATTCTCAACTGCGGACATTGGTACGGCGCTCTCTATTATAAAGTAATCACCGGAAAAACTGCAAATGGAACAACTTTTTACACCCTGCTGGGGTGGTCAGGAGAAGATGCGTTAATAACATCAAAGGTTATTGAAATACTTACATTTAACGCCGTAGATGAACCCATTTTTGGTCTCGCGGCTTTCAAAGAATATCCCGGAGGAATTAAAACGAGAATAATCTTCAGATATTCATCCTCAGCTACAATGGCGCTTAAATATGAGGAGCAGATTCTATCAACCGGCAGAAAATGGAATCCGCGCAAAAGAACATTTGATATAACAAATACACAAAAACAGACCATTGTTGCCGACCGGTTGATTCCATTGGATCCTATGCAGGAAGGGCAGTATCAATATTACTTTCCTGCCGGCGATATGATTGATGGGTTCTATATGGATTACGGGAGCTGGAAGTATATACAGGGGATCGAATCAAGAAATAAGCCCAGATAGTTTTATCTCAGATAATATTTCCCGGAAACCCATTGTCTTTACTCTTTTTTTTATATTTTTGAATTCGCAAAAATGTAGTCATTTTTTTCCGTCGTTTATCTGAAAAACCCTTTTTACAAATCGCATATATAAACAAAAACAACCTTTTATGAAAAAACACAATTTTAATGCAGGTCCTTCCATTCTGCCTCAGATTGCCATTGAAAATTCGGCAAAAGCAATTCTCAATCTCAACGGAATAGGTTTATCATTGCTCGAAATATCCCATCGCAGTAAGGATTTTCAAAGCATCCTCGATGAAACGATGGGACTATTCAAGGAATTACTGGCAATACCCGAGGGTTATGAGGTTATCTTTCTTGGCGGGGGCGCCAGTATGCAGTTTTGCATGATCCCCTATAACTTCCTTAATAAGAAAGCTGCCTATCTCGAAACCGGAGTATGGGCGCAGAAAGCCATTAAAGAGGCGAAATTTTTTGGTGAAGTAAACGTTGTGGCTTCCTCCGCGGATAAAAATTTTACATATATACCAAAAAACTACTCCATTCCGGCTGATGCCGATTATTTTCACATTACCACCAATAATACTATTTATGGCTCTGAAATCAGGCATGATATTGAAAGCCCGGTTCCTTTAATCGCCGATATGTCGTCGGATATTTTAAGCCGTCCCGTTGACGTTTCAAAGTATGCCATGATTTACGGAGGCGCCCAGAAAAATCTGGGACCTGCGGGAGTTACGTTCGTTATTATTAATGAATCATTACTGCCAAAAGCAGAGCGCAAAATTCCCACCATGCTCAATTATTCCACTCACCTTAAGGAGCCTTCCTTATACAATACGCCACCCGTTTTTGCGATTTATACCTGCCTTGAAACCCTTAGGTGGATCAAAAACCTTGGCGGTGTAAAAGCCATCGAAGCAATGAACATTTCAAAGGCTGAATTACTCTACAATGTTATTGACAATAGCAAAATGTTTGTTGGAACTGTTGAAAAAGAGAGCCGTTCGTTGATGAATATCTGCTTTGTGATGAAGGATCAGTATAAAGATAAGGAGGATGCGTTTATGGAATTTGCAAAAACCAAAGGAATGCTCGGCATTAAAGGACACCGGTCGGTGGGCGGTTTCAGAGCGTCAACCTATAATGCCATGCCTATCGAAAGTGTTCAGGCGCTGATAGATGCAATTCATGAGTTTGAAAAAATCAATGCTTAATTAATAATTCCGATAGAAGTCTGATATATAACTAAATACCAGGCTTCTATTGTTAAATACTGATATTATGACAAAAGTTTTAGTTGCAACAGACAAGCCTTTCGCACCGGTTGCCGTAAAAGGGATTCGCAAAGTTGTTGAAGAAGCAGGATTTGAACTTGTTCTTCTTGAAAATTATACCACCCAGGATGATTTTATCAAAGCAGTGGCTGATGTTGATGCGGTTATCATCCGCAGTGATAAAGCCGATAAAGCCGTGATTGACGCCGGTTCAAAACTGAAAATTATCGTTAGAGCAGGAGCCGGTTATGACAATATTGACCTACAAGCTGCTTCAGCCAAAGGCGTGGTTGCCATGAATACGCCCGGACAAAATTCCAACGCTGTTGCCGAACTGGCTCTTGGAATGATGGTTTACTATGTTCGCAGTTTCTTTAATGGTAAATCAGGCGCCGAATTGATGGGAAAAAAACTTGGAATACATGCTTATGGATATGTAGGTAAAAATGTTGCCCGCATTGCAAAAGGTTTTGGCATGGATGTTTATGCCTTTGATCCATACGTTTCCCGCCAGGATATTGAAAAAGACGGCGTCAAATGGGTTGGAACAGTTGAGGAATTATACAGTACATGTCATTTTATTTCTCTTCATATTCCTGCCAACAGCCAGACAAAACAATCAATTAACTATGCTTTGTTATCGGGTATGCCTTCTCCGGCATATCTTATTAACACAGCCCGCGCAGAGGTAATCAATGAAGCCGACTTATTGAAAATGTTCAACGACAGAAAAGATTTTGCGTATCTGTCGGATGTTGAGCCTTCAAACAAAGCTGAAATCGAAACCAATTTCAAGGCAAAATTTTTCTGTACTCCAAAGAAAATGGGAGCTCAAACCGAAGAAGCTAACATCAATGCTGGAATCGCAGCAGCGCGACAAATAGTAAATTTCATTAATCATGGCGATCGTACTTGTCAGGTAAATAAATGACACTGTTGTAATTTTTTTTACTATCATTGTAAACTTCAAAATACTGACCAATACTAATTAAGAATTAATAAAGCTGTACAATGGAAAACGAACACGAAAGACCAGTAACCTTTTTCAGATTTGAAGATTTACGAATCTATCATAAGGCTCTTGAATATATGGATTGGGTGTATTTAATGGCGAAGAATACTTCAAACGACCCTTTTATGAAATCGTTCTTTGACCGGTTTATTGTTTCCTCTAATGGTATTGCTTTATATATTGCCGAGGGTTCTTCCAGAAATAAAAGCCAGTTTATTTATTATCTGAAGATGGCAAAAAGTTCGGTTAGAGAGTGCGTGGTTCTTTCAACCGTTGCCCTTAACAGGTCGTTTATTACCAGTCATGCCTACGAAGACTCTAAAAACCACCTGATGGAGATGACCAAAATGATTGGAGCGCTGATCGGTTCCCTCCAACGTAGCGTAAAGCCAGATGAGACTGATGATGAAGAGTCAATCTAAAATGCAAAATAACACGTCAATTTTGAATAATTTTTTTTAGACTGAAATATTTATGGCTATATTAAAACCATTTAAAGGACTCAGACCGCCGGTTGCAATTGCAAAAGACCTCGCCTCGAAACCTTATGATGTACTGAACTCCGACGAGGCAAGGGAAGAAGCAAAAGGTAATGACTTTTCTCTGCTTCACATAATCAAACCGGAAATTGATCTTCCTTTATCGGTAGACATTCATTCCCCGCTTGTTTATGAAAAGGCAAAAGCAAATTTTGATCTTTTTCAATCCAATAGTTGGTTATCTCCTGACAACCAGGATATGCTATATGTTTATGCCCAAACCATGAACGGCAGAACACAATACGGAATCGTGGGTTGCGCAGGCGTAGAAGATTACATGAATGGCATTATTAAGAAACATGAACTTACCCGCAAGGATAAAGAAGAAGATCGGATGAAACATGTTCGCATTACCAACGCCAACATGGAACCTGTCTTTTTTACTTATCCTGTAGTTCCGGCAATTGATGATATTGTTTCCGAAATTGTTGCTAAAAACAAACCTGTATATGATTTTGTAGCAGATGATGGAGTTGGTCATCATTTCTGGATCATTGACAATAAGGAAACCATTGAGATGCTTGTTAACTTGTTTTCAAACATTCCATATACTTATGTTGCCGACGGACATCACCGTACTGCGGCGGCAGCTCTTGTTGGAAATGAGAAAAAGCAGAACAATCCTTCTCATACAGGCAAGGAGGAATACAATTATTTTCTCGCGGTACACTTTCCTGATAATCAACTTTCAATCATTGATTACAACCGGGTTGTAAAAGACTTGAACGGATTAACAAATGAAGAGTTTTTACGGAAACTGGAAATCAGGTTCCTCGTTGAACAAAAGGGGTCACAAATTTATAAACCATGCGCTTTGCATAATTTCGGGCTTTACATTGATGGAATCTGGTATTCATTGACTGCGAAACCTGGAACGTTCAATGATTCTGATCCTATTGGAGTGTTAGATGTTACAATACTTTCCGTTTTGATTCTGGATAATATTCTCGATATAAAGGATCTCAGAACATCCAACAGAATTGATTTTATAGGAGGAATCCGCGGACTTGGTGAATTAATGAAACGGGTTGATAGCGGTGAAATGAAAGCTGCTTTTGCACTCTATCCCGTTTCGATGAAGCAACTTATTGATATTGCCGATTCAGGTAACATCATGCCTCCGAAAACAACCTGGTTTGAACCCAAATTACGCTCCGGACTAATTGTCCACTCCCTTGATTAGTTGATAAATCAATAATTTCGAGAGGCTGACTTAAAAATCAAATTTTAGTCAGCCTCTTGTCATTTATTCATATAATCACTGAAAACGGTTTGCAAATAAGCAAATCCTTCCTGTTTTACAGAATCGGTAATTTTTGGGTCATTCCACCAATAATAAAAATTGCTGGTTTTTTCGTACGTAAAATAGGTATCAGGTCTTATCCATCCAACGCCATCTTCGGTTGAATAATAAGCAAAATCAGGAGAATAGGGATTGAAAAGATTTTTACTGTATTCAAATCCCGGCGACGGAATATCCATCTGAGCCAGCAAGGTAACAGGAAGATCGTACTGATTGCCCAATTTTTTCCAACGGGTTCCGCGAAACTCTTCCTTGATCACATTACCATAAAACAACATCGGGATTTTATGATATTCTTTCGACTCCGGATGCCAGTTACGGTAAGAATTATGACTGTGATCTGCCACGATAATAAATAGTGTATTATTAAACCAGGGCTTCTGTTTAACAGTTTCGAAGAATTTCCCCAAACAGTGATCAGTGTAATAGGCAGCGTTAATATACTCACGTTCATTGTCTCCCCATTTCAATGGCTTTTCAAAAGGTTGATCCCACGGTGAATGTGTGCTAAGCGTAAAGAGCGAGGCAAAAAAAGGCTGTTTCATATTTGTTAAATCATCAATCAAATATGAAAGTGTATACTGGTCGTGGATACCTAACTTTCCCTGCGGCAAACTTTCAGGAAAATCGGCGCCCTCCATTACCTTATCGAATCCGTTGAAGAAGATATAACTCTTTATATTTCCATAAATCAGTTGTCCGCCAAAGTAAAATGCAGTTTTGTACCCGGCTTTGCTGAGATCTTTTACAACGCTCGGCAATTTTACGATTTTATCGGGCTGAACTGTAATTGAACTGATCGGATGAGCCGGAAACCCACTGAAGATGGATGCCATTCCCTGCTCTGATCTGGAGCCGGAGGCATAAATCTGATCAAACAGAATTCCATTTTTCTGCAATTTCCTGAACTCCGGGGTGATACCCGGTTTGCCTCCAAGGTCTTCTATCAGATCAGCCGACCAACTTTCAAGAATGAACAATACAATATTTGGCCTGTCGGTTTTTAGTACATGAATTGTGGTATCAACCGACGTCTGATAAATCTTCTTCATGATTTGGGATGCTTTTAAAGGATTCATGAAGATATATGGATTATGACCAAAGTTCTGAAGATTTTCAAAAATGCTGATGTATAAATTAAATCCATTGTTTACCGCAGATATGTTAAGAATATTATGATCGGAAAAATATGATTCACTCTGATTAATTGGAATTTGCTGGATTCCTCCCCGTAAACCAATGAAAAGTAGTCCTGGTGTTATAATTACAAAGGCTAAAGACTGAAAGGGCTGAAAACGCCGCTTCTCAAAGTCAGAGTAAAAAAAGCGGAGATACAGATAGACCCCGGAAAAAAAAAGAGCGAGGAAAAGAAAAACCAGAAAAATGAAAGTACCGGTCTCTGCCGAGTTAAAAATCTCACTGGGATGATTCAGGTATTTAATCACCTTATATGTCAGTTTCGTTTTCCATTCAGCATAAATCCCGATTTCACCTGCAACTGTAAGCGAATAGACGAAAATCAGAATGCCAGAGTAAATTTTATTCACGAGGTTTAACGATTTCGGACAATACACTAATTGAATGACAAGAATAATAAATGGAATTACAAGAATGTAGCACGTTGTAGCTATATCAAGTTTCAGGGAATGAGGGAAAATACCTAATGCTTCAATAAAACCAATTTGCTCAACTATGATGATTTTCAGGTAGTAGGTAAGAAAAATTATTCTGGTCAGATTGAAAAAAAAGATCCAGAATAGGAATTGCCGAATCAATGAAAATATCGTTTTTCGCATAGTAAAATAAAAAGCAAAGGTAAGGCTAACGGCTTCACATGCAAATTTGTATTTTTGTCGAATTAAAACCATTATTACTGTGGATATTTCCCAACGAATTTCAATACTACGGCAATCAGTTCCAGATAATGTTACCGTAGTAGCTGTTTCGAAAACCAAACCGATCACGGAAATGATCAAGGCATACCAAGCCGGAATAAGAAATTTTGGTGAAAATAAGGCACAGGAAATTGCGATTAAACAGACACAAATGCCATCGGATACAATCTGGCACTTTATCGGTCATTTGCAAACCAATAAGGTGAAATTAATCGCGCCATTTATTCACCTTATTCATAGCGTTGACACCCTGAATCTGATTAAAGAGATCAACAGGGAAGCGATAAAAAACAGCCGCGTTATAGATTGTTTGCTTCAGTTTTTTATTGCAACCGAAGATACTAAATTTGGTTTGGATATTCAGGAGTCGCGTGAAATTCTTGATAATTTGAATAATCTGAACCTCAACAACATCAGAATTACTGGCGTTATGGGTATGGCAAGTTATTCAGATGATCTTAATCTCATAAGACTTGAATTTAAAGAACTACGCCGCATATTTGAATTGTTGAAAACGGAATATTTCAGTCAAAATGTTTACTTTAAAGAAATCTCGATGGGCATGTCGGGCGATTATCTACTTGCCATTGAAGAGGGCAGCACAATGGTTCGCATAGGAACGTCAATTTTTGGCGAACCGCTCAGGAACATTCTGAAATAGCGCGAATAAACCGTGGTTTATCATTCAAATCGTTGATTAATTCAACCTGAGAAAATCCCAAATCAAAAAGAATTTTCATTATCTGTGACCCAAATTGTTCATTGATTTCGAAATACAAACTGCCCTGGCTTTTCAGATGGCGCTTCGCGAACCCGCTTATTGTTCGGTAGAAAATCAACGGATTCTCGTCAGGGACAAAAAGCGCTATCGCAGGCTCAAATTCGGTTACATTTCGGTTCATGAACCGCTTATCACTTTCGGTTATATATGGCGGATTGCTGACAATCAGATCAAACTGCCCAAGGGTTGTCTGATCAAAAGGGCTAAGAATGTTTAGAGCGAGGAAAATGATGTCGCACTTTGCACTATCGGCATTTTCTCTTGCCAGATTCAAAGCGTCTTGTGAAATATCAATCGCCGTTAAAACTGATTCGGGAAAATTCCTTTTAAGATTAATTGCGATACATCCTGAACCGGTGCCAATATCAAGTATTGAAAAGTCGGATGAACGTCTAAATGTCAGATCAGTTTGGATGAGCGCACAAAGTTCCTCTGTTTCCATCCTTGGAATCAGAACCCGCCGATCAACCTTAATCTTTATTCCATTAAAACACGCTACACCCATTATATATTGTATAGGCTCGCCGGATATAAGCGCCAGCATAGCCTGTTCAAACCGGGTCGCTATTGTTTCAGAAAGTAACTGATTATAAGATAAATGGACAGTTGGCTTCGCCCAATCTAAATATGACTCAAATAGCAAATAAAGAATTTGTCTGATTTCGTTTGCAGAATAGATGTTTGCTAAACTGGCTTTAAATTTATTGATCAGATCAATTACCCGGACAGTAGTGTTTTTCATTCGACTAAATTAAAAATAAAAGTAATTTCGCTGCTATGGAAACGACTTCTGATGTTTATCTTTCTGTGGCGGGTGAGTCACAGGGTGTATATCGCGAGAAAGCCAGCAAATTTATTGCTTTTGCGTTGCCGGTTTCAACAGAGGAAGAGGTGAAAGAGAAACTTGATTCAATACGTAAAGCTTACCATGATGCAAATCATCATTGTTATGCCTATCGTTTGGGACATGAAAATCCCATTTATCGCACCAATGATGATGGCGAACCTTCCGGGTCTGCAGGAAAACCGGTTTATGGGCAGATACTTTCCACTCGATTATCTGATATTCTCATTGTTGTAATCCGGTATTTTGGCGGTACGAAACTTGGCATTCCTGGGCTAATCCATGCATATCGAACTGCTGCTCGCGAGGCTTTGGATAAAGCTCAAATTGTTGAGAAAACAATCAAAATAAACTTCAGGGTCATTTTTTGCTATGAATCTATGAACGATATTATGCGGATTATTAAAGAAGAGCAGATAAAAATAGTCAGGCAAATCACAGGGGAACACTGCACTATAGAATTCCGCGTAAGAAAAAGCGCCAGGCAAAAAGTTGAAACCCGGTTGTCCCGTTTAAAAGTTGTTTCGATTGAAATACTTGATATTTTTAACTAATTGATATTTAGGTAAATGAAAATTTATAATGCTTCCAAATAATTCCTTTGCGGAATTTATTACGGCAAATAACCTTTTGAATGGGCGATGATTAAGATCGGTATAATGGTTCATTGAATGAAGTCAAACCAATTTTACAGATACTTTTTTTGACAAAATCAAGGATAAATAATTTTTTTTATCAACATTTTTTACCAAAATTTGTTAATTAAATCAAGGGTTCGTTGTTCATTGGTTATCAATGAATGATTCAATTCTAAAACCTTGAATCTCTGAAAAATATTTTCTTTCGAGCAATTAACAATCACGGAAAAAGGGTTAATGGAAAAGTACGCAGTTGAAGTTTGGGAAAATTGCCTTAAAGTAATTAAAGATAATATAAACTTCCAAAGTTATAAAACCTGGTTTCTTCCGATCACTGCTGTTAAGCTGTCTGAAAAAGTTTTAACAATCCAGGTTCCGAGTCAATTTTTTTATGAATGGCTTGAAGAACATTACATTGGATTATTGAAGAAGACTATAAAGAAGGAATTAGGAAATGAAGGACGGTTAGAATATAGTATTATTGTTGATAATTCCGACAGCGAACCAGGCCCTTACACGATAAAAATGCCAACAGGCGAAAAGAAAGCGACCATAAACCCGGCTGTATCCATGCCCTTTGATTTAAACAAAGGAACCTCGAAAGAGATACCAAATCCGTTTATTATACCTGGGCTGAAAAAACTTAAAATCAATTCGCAATTGATTGAAAGTTATTCCTTTGATAACTTTATCGAAGGCGATTGCAACCGTCTGGCACGTTCTGCCGGGTTTGCTGTTGCTTGTAATCCTGGTAAAACAGCATTCAATCCTCTTCTTTTGTATAGCCAGACCGGGCTTGGAAAAACCCACTTGTCTCACGCCATCGGACTTCAGGTCAGAAATCTTTTTCCTGAGAAGACTGTTCTTTATGTAACTACTGATCAATTTATTAATCAGTTTATTGACGCCGTTAAAAGTAATAATCATAACGATTTTGTCCATTTCTATCAAATGATTGATGTATTGATCATTGATGATATTCATAATTTAGCGGGCAAAGATAAAACTCAGGATGTTTTCTTCCATATATTCAATCACTTAAATCAAAAAAGCAACCAAATTATTCTGACTTCTGACAAGCCTCCGGTTGAGATGAAAGGCATTGAACCAAGGTTGCTTTCGAGGTTTAAATGGGGGCTTTCTGCTGATATGCAGTTGCCCGACTTTGAAACCCGCATCGCCATTCTCCATAAAAAACTTTACAATGATGGGATTCAGATTCCGACTGAAGTTGTCGAATACCTTGCATACAATATTAACACAAACATCAGGGAACTCGAAGGAGCCTATATTTCACTTCTCGCTCAATCATCGCTGAATAAAAAAAGTATCACGGTTGAACTTGCAAGGCAGATGATTGATAAGTTTGTAAAAAATAATGTACGGGAAATATCAATTGATTATATCCAGAAGGTGATTTGTGAATATTTCAAAATTACGGTAGCTTCTATTCATTCGAAAACAAGAAAACGAAACATCGTTCAGGCGCGACAACTGTCAATGTATTTTTCAAAGAAACACACCAATTCCTCCCTTGCAAGCATTGGGCATCAATGTGGTAATAAAGACCATGCAACCGTTCTTCACGCATGTAGAACAGTCAATAATCTCGTTGAAACCGATAAACAGTTCAGGGCTTTCGTAGAAGAGCTTGATAAAAAGATCAAATTTTAATCAGATTTCCCTTTGTTAAAAATCCTTTTTGTTTGTACTGGAAATATTTGCCGCTCCCCTCTTGCTGAAGGCATTTTACGACATAAACTGCTTATTGCAAACATCCCTGTAATGGTTGATTCCTGTGGATTTGAGTCGTTTCATGTGGGTGATCAGCCGGATTCACGAGCGCTTGCTGTATCAAAGAAACGCGGAATTGATATTTCAGGCCATCGTGCAAGGCTTTTTTGTGATCGTGATTTTGAGGAGTTCGATATGATTTTTGTGATGGATTCCACGCACTATAAAAATGTGATGAGACGGTCAAAGGACCCGAAGGATCAATTGAAGGTTGATTATTTTCTGAATGTTTTAGATCCCGGACTAAACCTTGATGTTCCTGATCCATGGTACCACGATTTGAATGCTTTTGAAAAAGTTTATATGCAATTGGATGAGGCTTGTGAAGCCTTCGTGAACCGAATGACTAAAACAACCTGAAAATATGAATTCCGCTCACTTTCCGGTTCCCGACGTCGCAGCGATAAAACTGGCACATCAAAGGATAAGACCTTTCATCAACCGCACAACTGTAATTACATCCCAAACCATCAACAGGATGTATAACACAGAACTTTTTTTCAAATGTGAGAATTTTCAAAAAGTTGGCGCTTTTAAGGCTCGCGGCGCAACCAATGCTGTATTATCACTTGAAAAACAACAATTTGTCAATGGTGTTGCCACGCATTCCTCTGGAAACCACGCACAGGCGCTCTCATATTCAGCTTCGCTGGTTAAGACAAAAGCCTATATTGTAATGCCTTCAAATTCGTCAAAGGTGAAAATTGAAGCCGTAAAAGGCTACGGCGGCATAATAACTTTTTGCGAACCCACTCTGGAATCGAGAGAAACAACGTTGAATAAAATTCTGAGGGAAACCGACGCAATTGAAATTCATCCATATAACGATGTACGGATCATTGCAGGGCAAGCCACTGCAGCGTTTGAATTAATTGAAGATTTTGGAAATTTTGATCTGGTTCTGGCTCCAGTCGGCGGCGGTGGTTTACTAAGTGGTACTGCGCTGACTATCCATTATTTCAATCCCGGAGCAAAAGTTATTGGAGTTGAACCGGAACAGGCAAATGATGCATTTTTATCCTTTACTCAAAAACAATTCGTCCCTTCTGTGAATCCAATTACCATTGCCGATGGACTTCGCACTTCGCTTGGCTCAGTTACTTTTCCCATAATTCTTGACCACGTTAACGACATCGTTACAGTTACTGAAACTGGCATCGTGAAAGCCATGCGCTTTTTATGGGAACGCCTTAAAATAATTGTTGAACCATCATCATCGGCGCCCTTCGCTGCTATCATGGAAGGCAAGGTTAATGTTTCCGGCAAGCGAATCGGAATTATTATTTCGGGCGGAAATGTTGATCTCGATGATCTACCCTGGATCATGCGCCATGATTAAAGGAAACCTTTACCTCATTCCATCAATCCTTGCAGAAGGCGCCATTGAGAATGTGATTCCGGCTGGAACTATTGAAATTATCAGAGGGTTACGATATTTCATAGTTGAAGAAATTCGCACTGCGCGCCGTTTTCTCATCAAAGCCGGAATTTCATCTCCGATCAACGATTTAACCTTTTTCGTATTCAATGAACATTCAGTGGAAACAGGCCTCGAACAATTTTTTTCGCCTGCTTTTGAAGGTCATTCTATCGGTTTGCTGTCAGAAGCAGGCGTTCCTTGTGTTGCAGATCCCGGAGCGCTGATTGTAAGAACAGCCCATACCCTGGAAATCAGGGTTGTGCCGCTCACAGGTCCTTCTTCGATACTTTTATCTCTTATGGCTTCAGGATTCAACGGACAGAACTTTGCCTTCATCGGTTATTTACCGTCTGAAAAAAACGATAGAAATAAGCGAATCAGAGAGGTTGAGCAAAAAATGATTGTCCAGGATCAAACCCAGATTTTTATTGAAACGCCTTACAGAAACCTTCAGCTATTCGATGCCATTGTTTCTGTATGCAACCCTGAAACCATGTTATGCCTTGCTACCAACATCACAGGCGACCAGGAGATCATTGTTTCAAAACCGATCCGGATATGGAAAAATCGTAAACCGGATATTCATAAAAAAAATACAATTTTCCTGCTCTATCATAGCTGATTATTTTTGCTTTCAACGTTTGTTGTAACATAGCGCTTTCCATTGCGTCAAAGAACCAATGTTTAACCATCATAAATAATTGATTTGGAAACGATACTTTCAATCAGAAATCTTTCAAAACATTATGGAAAAATCCAGGCAGTAGATGATCTTTCACTTGAAGTCAATTCGGGACAGGTTTTCGGAATTCTCGGTCCCAACGGAAGCGGAAAAACAACCACACTAAGTATAATTCTCGACCTGCTTAAAGCAAATAAAGGCAGTTTTCAATGGTTTGGAGAAAATTCCAACAAGGAGACCCGGAAAAGGATTGGGAGTGTTATTGAAAGTCCAAACTTCTATCCCTACTTGTCAGCGGTGATTAATCTGAAAATTATTGCCGATATAAAATGTCTTGGTTACGAAGATATTGATCGCGTTCTCCAGCTTACCGGACTTTTTGAACGTCGCCATTCACGGTTCAAAACATATTCATTCGGGATGAAGCAGCGACTCGCTATTGCTGCGGCATTGCTGGGCAACCCGGAAGCGCTGATTCTTGACGAGCCTACAAATGGACTGGATCCACAAGGAATTGCCGATATACGCGATCTTGTGCTCCTGATTGCAGGACAGGGTACCACCATTATAATTGCCTCGCATCTGCTCGACGAGGTACAGAAAATCTGTTCGCATGTTGCGGTTTTAAAAAAGGGCAGGAAACTTTTTGATGGTCAGGTCAGCGATGTTCTTGCTATATCAGATTCTTTTGAGTTGGCAGCCGGCGATCTTGAAAAACTTCAAATAGCAATAGGTTTGCATCCTGCATTTAAATCATTAGCCAAAGCTGGAAATAAAATACTGGTCTATTTTAAAGATGAGGTTACTCCCGACAATTTGAATTCATTCTGTTTCAGTCAGGGAATTATTCTCACCCATTTATCTGAACGCAAGCGTAGCCTGGAACAACATTTTCTTGAGTTATTACACGAAACCCAATGATAAAACTGCTTAGAATAGAATTTAAAAAGATTAGAAATTATAAAATTTTCTGGATTCTTATCAGTCTCTATTTTATTTTTCTATCGGTTGGGCTTTTGATGGCTGAATTCATGATCAACAACATTATTGACAATTTCAACAGGCATACTCCGATTCCGCTGCCTCATGTTACTATTTATTTTTTTCCCTGGATATGGCAGAATATTGCCTTTTTCGCTACTATCAGATATGTATTGATATTTCCGGCGATTGTTATCATAATATTGATTACCAATGAATTTACCTTCAAAACAATTCGTCAGAATGTAATTACCGGAATGAGCAAACTGGAGTTTCTGCTATCAAAACTATTACTGATTCTTTTGATTTCAATTATCTTGACCTTTTTTTTACTGATAGGTACTTTGATACTTGGATTTTCAAACACCTCTGATATTTCCTTTTCTCTGATCCTCGATAAAACGTCGTTTGTTTTCGGTTTCTTTATTACGATACTTACATTTCAGATTTTCGGACTTTTTTTCGGTTTTTTACTGCGAAACACCGGGTTATCTATTGCATTATTTACACTTTACGTATTCATTGTTGAACCGATTCTATATTTTTTTCTGAAGAGTCCCCTCGTGTTCAAAAATGGGATTTCTACTTATCTGCCGGTAAATGCGATTCTGAGAGTTACAGAATATCCGGCTATTCCGGTTCTGAAAACAGTAATGGGATTAAATTTACAGGAATCAGTTTCATGGGGCGCATGTGCCATTCCTTTACTTTACTCGGCAGCGATGGTAGGATTTGTCTATTTTATATTAGAGAAGAGAGACCTCTGATCCTCTTAATCACCGTTTACTTTCCTTCTCTTTTTCTAAGCGCCCATTCGGCAGTTAAAAGAGCCAGGATTAATAAAAAGAGCCAGGTGGCGCTAATCAGTTCGGAAATTTTTGTTTGATACGAGGATATTGACCGAACATTCTGACGGGCAAGAATTTTTTCAGCAAGTTTTGGTATATCCCTGCTGCTAACCATCTCGCCGTCATGTGCGGAGGCAATTCTATAAAGCGCCTGATGATCGGCAACCAGTGTAGCGCTTTCGATGTTTATTTCGCTGATAAAAAACTCTCCTGTCTTTTGGTATATTTCTTTACCTACAGTAACTCGTGCAACGAATTTATAGGCTCCCACAGGGAAATGACCGGCTTTGAGGTAGTAAGAGGATGCTCCTTTACTGAAAATGAACGGATAACTTTTATTTTCCGAATCTGTAATTGTTATATTAACATCTGGATCAGTTATCCGTTGATATGAAGGATTGAACACCTCGGCTTCCATTTCTATCGGCTCATTTTCGGAAAATTTGTTTTTTACATGAATCCGGAAAAAGCTTTTATCATCCTTAGTGGCGAGATACATGGCAATTTTATCTATCATTATATCAAAAACATCATGATTTGATTGCCTGATATAATTTGCGATTCGCCAGCGCCAGATATTTTCGCCGGCAATAATTCCGATTTTCTTTTCCCCAGCCTTTGTAAACATTATCAAAGGCGTATTCGTAGAAATATTTGCAATTTGCTGAAACATCAAAACATCCGCAAGAGGACTTAACTGATAAACGCCAAATGGCGCCTGAAGAGGAGGAAAATCTTCCATCATCATTTGATCCTCCTTTGCCACTGTGAACAAAGAGAAATCTTTATTAACAACCGGTTCGGCTTCATAGAAAGAGTTTTTCGAGGAGTTGATAACCAGTCCGGTTTGTAAACTGTTAAACGCATTAACATCGGTCTGAGAACCGAGGATGAAAAGCAACGATGATCTGGATTTAATAATGGAATTCAAATCCCTTACGCTACTGATGGATGGAAGTTGATTCAGGATTATAAGATCATACTGGTCAAAACTCTTTGCAGCCATATCCGAGCTAACAATTTCGATCTCAAAATGAGATGAACCTTCAAGCGCTTTTTCAATTACCGTTACATCGGGGTGAGGAGAATTGTAAATCAGGGCAATTTTCTGACGGGCGTCGAGAACCTCGATAAGAAACTCCGACCGGTTATTTTCCTCATTTGCTTCTCCGGCAACTGGAGTAAGTTGCAACTTGTACCTGCTAATCCCTGTTTGTTTTGCATCAAGCCAGAAAGTTATTCGCTGTAACGATTGAGTAGAAGTTGCCCGTACTTCTTTTGTTTCTAAAACATTGTCGCCCTTTGAAAGAATAAGTTTTGATTTTAAGCCCTCAAATTTGTTCATTTCCACGAGAACTTCAACAGGAACGCGATCATCTTTATAGGCAATTCGATTTGCAATAACTTTTTTAATAATAATATCTTTTTTCAGATTTGTATCTCCGAGTGCAATAGTATAAACAGGGACATGGATTTGCCTGGCAGCATACCATGGATCGCTTCCCTGATTGTAAATACCATCGGAAGCAATAACGATTGCAGCAACATTGCGATTGGCAAAACGCGTATTAATCTCATTGAAAAATGAGGATACATCTGTTCTTTTATCCGAAAATGCAGCATTAAATCCACTCACGAAATTATCGCCAAAAGAATATACTTTCACATCTCCTTTCTTACTCAGGTCGGCAACCATCTGATTAATTTTCAATGGAAATTCTGTCTTACAGAAAGCAGAATCTCCCGACTGAATGACAGATACTGAATTATCAATTCCCACAATGATAATGGGTTTTTCGATGATTTTTTCCGAACGTCGAATCAAAGGGGAAAGAAGTAGAAAGGAAATGATAGTAACAGATAAAAATCGGAAAACGAACATACTAATTATCACCTTTGACCTGACGCCCCGCTTTATATCCTGGAAATATAGCCAGTAAGTAAAACCTCCGCCAAGCAGAAAACAAAGTATAATCAATCCCAACGGATATTCAGTTACCAATCCCATAATTTTGGATTATCAGTTATTCATTAGCTTAATCTCATTCTGGTCAATTCCATACAGATTATAAACCATTAAATCAATTTCATTGTCTGTATTTTTAAGAATTTCAGTCAATTCTTGTGCTCTTTTCATTTCAGTTTCAAAAAGGCGCTTTAATTCGTATTCTTCAGAAACCGAAAGTTTTACTTTTTGTTTTGCCAATTCAATACTGAAATCAGAAAATTCTAAATCAATCCAATTATGAATTTTCTTTGATGGACCTTCGATTTTGTATTTGCTTTTTATAAAATTCAAAAATGTAAATCGTATCAGGTCAAGTTCCTTTGTTTTTTCCAGCATTATGTCAATCTTATCAATAAATGGAGATTGAGAAGTTGAATTAATAAGTTTTATTGGTAATTCGTTTACATAATCAATTTTTACTTGCGCAAACACTCTACCTCTTTCAGGATTTAATTTTTGATATTCATAATTTAATAATTTAGAGTTTAACAGCGCCAGAATATATTTAATATTTAAAGTCTCGGTTTTCGGGTACAGTAAAAATAAGGAATCAATAATATAGTATTGGTTATTATCGTATGCAAGAATTAATTTATCTGATGTTTGACGCATTAATAATTTTTCCGGCATTAAAAATAAATGTTCATCTCTCGCTCTCAACAATTCATTTCTATCATAATTCAAATATTTTTCATCATAAGAAATTATAAAACGATTTATATTCTTCCCCAATAATACTCTTTTTGAATTTGAAAAAACAGGACTGTCGGCAACATGCTTTTCATTGCTTCCTGTGCAAACGCCAATCTTTATTTCAATAACGTCTTTTAGTAGAAAATAACTTTTATTATCTATAAAGCTTCTCAATTTCAGAAAGATATTATCAACATGAAGATTAAATGAAAATTTCGCAGTAGTGGTATAAATATCCTGAAATATTGTGTTAAACTTAGAAGTGTCTGCAAAATAATCATTTGAACCAATTTTGATTTGATTATTAACTGTCTTGCCACCAAAAATAAAAATTATCGCAGGCACTGTTGCATCTTCAAAAACACCATCTCCAAGCTCAATTATGTGTTCAATGCTATAATTCAATAATAAAAATTCTCGAAGATTGGTATAGTAATCAATCAAACAAAGTGAATCAGGAATAATAAGTCCCGATTTCCCATATTTATTTAATATTTGGCTTATTCTTTCAATAAACAATGCAAAAGTATTAAGCCTTCCAAATGATGTTTTATACTTTTTTTGAAAGTATTCAAATTCATTATCTTTGAAAGAACTCAATACTACGTAAGGCGGATTTCCAATTATTACATCAAAACCATACTTTTCAAACCCTTTGCTTTTTGGATTTCTATAATTAAACGACGGTTCTTCAACAGCGTTTTCCTGTTTGGGTTTCCGGTAATCAGGAAAAATTTGAGGAAATTCCAAAAACCAGTTAAATGCTTTATCGCCGGCAATTTCTTTATCATCAATAAGAGAGTTTCCGCATTTGATGTTTTCATCAAGAACAGTTAATTCCTTTCCTTTGGCGGCTGTTTTTAGCCAGAGTGAAAGTTTTGTTATTTCAACAGATTCGGAATTGAGATCAACGCCAAAAATATTATTGGTCAGAATGTGTTTATCAAGTTCAAATATTTCACGCTGCCCCAGCCGCAAAGCTGTGAGCTGATCGTTTACAGCCTGCCCTTCATTGTATAGAAAATCAAAAGCCTGATTTAAAAAAGCGCCAGAACCGCATGCAGGGTCTAAAACTTTTATATTTCGCACTTTATCCCTGTAGGCTTCCCAGAATTTAAGATGTACTTCAATATTGTTGTTGTATTTAAGAATGTCGGCAAATTTCCCGGTGGTTTTATTTTTTTTCTTTTCTGTTTTTATACTTTGAAAATCTTCCGGGGTCAATTCGGGTAAATCGTAAAAACCCAAATCTTTCTTACTACATTCGAGCCATCCGCCAACGGCTTCTTTTACTATATATCTTGTAATGTATTCGGGAGTATAAAAAATACCTTCTTTTTTTCGTTTCCCGTTTTTCCTGACTTCCGTTTTTTCTTCCCGTGATAAATCTTTGCCAGCGCCTATTTGTGTTTTTATCTCTTCAATGTCGGACAAAGATTGCTCAAAGATATGCCCTAAAATATTTACGTTTATATCGCTGTCAAAATCGTATTCTGAAAAGCTGATGAGTTTAAGTAAAATATCATCATGGATCGTAAGATTGTCTAAGTCTTCATCTTTTGCGAATAAACCACCATTAAACCGGCAAATATCATGTGGCGGATTTCCTTTTTCGATACTTTGAAATAATCCTTTCAACTGTCGCCAGAGTTTAAAGGGATAAAAATCAAAAGCTGCTTTTAAAATGTTTTTAATCTTCAGGCTGGTATTAGGAGGCAACAGTCCTTTATCTTCGCAAAAACAAACAAAAATAAACCGGTCTAAAATTTTCTGGGTTTTGTTGAACAGCAAAAATTTATCTATCCCGATGTTGTTTTCCTTTATGTGTTCAAAAAGGTCTAATCTCAGGTTTTTATAATCGTTGTAGAATTTTTTTGTGATATTTTGTTCAATCTCCTGGCGTTCGCGATAAAGTTTTTCAATAGTTGATTCCGATGATTCCGATATCAAATGTTCCTTTTGGAGAATATAAAAAAACCGTTTAAGGTTTTCATCCCGGATTAATTCAGAAACAATAAATTTTTCAAAAGCTCCCTGGTCGGAGGAATGGTAAAGGCGAATTTCCTTAAAGTTAGAAATAATAACCCATTTGCATTTACCTCCCGATTTGGATGAATACGAAAACGCCTGCTCAACCGGCGTTCTTTTATCATTTAATCGGTGTTGTGGTTTTTCTAAGTCTGTAAGCGCATCTTTGAGCTCTATTACCGCTCTTACTTCTGACTTGATTCGATTATCGGAAATCTCAAAAAAGCCCAACGCTCCGTCAGCTTTTGTTGTATCGGTTTGTGATTTATGTTCTTTGTCGAGATTCCATTTTTGTGGGTCTTTATATTCGTAACCCAGAACATCTCCGAAAAAATTATTTAAGAAATCTGCCTGGATTGCTTCTTCCTTTGTTTTTTCAATCCGACCACTTTCAATGGCTTTGATATAGTTTGATAAAGTCTTTCTCTTTGCTTCAGGATTTGGAATATCTTCGAACTTATAGTTATCAAGTCGGTTCTTTAAATACTTATCTCCAAATATACTTTGATGAGACATTTTTCAACTCTTATCTAAAATTACATTTGAATAAGTAAGTGAAGGCTGATGACTTTTGCAGCAACAGTTATCAGGTATGAAGACCGCCACAAACCGTAATTGCCTGACCGGTAATGTATGAGCTAAGGTCGGAGGCGAGAAATAAAGCCAGATTAGCAACATCGTCGGGAGTGCCTGCGCGTTTCATTGGAATATCGAGAATCCATTTATCGCGCGATTCCTGCGACAATTTTGCTGTCATTTCGGTTTCGATATAACCCGGAGCGATCGCATTACAACGAATATTTCTCGAACCCAGTTCCTGCGCAATTGATTTTGTAAACCCGATAATTCCGGCTTTACTTGCAGAATAGTTTGACTGACCGCTGTTTCCTTCAACCCCAACCACTGAGCTCATGTTAATTATTGATCCCGATCGTTGTTTGATCATCACCCTCTGAATCGCCTTGGTAAGATTAAATACCGATTTCAGGTTCACATTTATTACACGATCCCAATCCTGTTCGCTCATGCGAAGCAAAAGGTTATCTCGTGTAATACCTGCATTATTGACAAGTATATCAATGGATTGAAAATTTTCAAGAATTTGATTAATCAATTGCTCACTGTCTGCAAAGGAGCTTGCATCAGATGCGTATCCTTTGGCTTTTACCCCTAAAGCTGTTAATTCCTTTTCTAAAAGAATCGAATCTTCATTATACTGAATATCTGAAAAAGCAATATCTGCGCCATGTTCGGCAAATTTTACAGCAATTGATTTCCCGATACCGCGGTTCGCGCCGGTTATCAAAGCAGTTTTTCCTGAAAGTAATTTCATTGAATTAATAATGTTAAAGTTGAATGAAGAATGCGGTTATATCCATTTAACGAGATTAAAATCCTGCCGGTGCGGCAACAACGGACTTTTAGGGAATACCCTGAAAACAAAGTCATATACGCCCGCCTGGTTGATTGGGATGTCGCAACCAAAAGCGACAAGATTTTTTTCGGATTTCACCAGAACCATCTCTTCTTTGAAACTCGGCTCTTTCACTTCATCATTGATTTTCTTTCCAAAAAGAACTTCGATACCAATATCGGTACCGGATAGTTCATTGAGATCAAGTACGATTTCAGCTTTGAAGGATTCACCCAACGAAAGTGGTTTTTGATTTGAGTCAGGAGTTTTCATCGAAATAACCTCAATACTCTCCCATCCCCGCATGACTTTGCGTTTCCAGCTTGCAATATGGCGCGCCATTTCGTAGTTCTTGCCGGTCATAATCCGGGAACGTTTAAAGAGTGGATTGTAATACTGACGAATGTAATCGTCGAGCTGGCGTTTCATGGTAAAATGAGGCGCTATTTCTGAGATAGTATTTTTAATATACGAAACCCATTTTTCAGGGACGTTTTTACTATTCACATCATAATATCTGGGAACGATTTCCTCCTCAAGAATAGTGTAAATAGTTTCCGCGTCAAGTTCATCCTGGAACTGATGGTTATCATAAGTAGCCTCCTCCTGAAGCGCCCATCCTGCGTTGGGACGATAACCTTCTGCCACCAACCGTCGAGTACGCTAAAGTTAACGACTCCGTTCATCACTGCTTTTTCGCCGCTGGTTCCAGATGCTTCAAGAGGACGGGTAGGAGTATTCAACCAGATGTCAACGCCTTTGATAAGGTATTTTGCCAACTCCATATCGTAATTTTCGAAAAAGAAAATTTTTCCGATAAATTCAGGGACATGTGAAATTTCATAAATTCGCTTAATAAGATCCTGACCTGCCTTATCATTTGGATGCGCTTTACCGGCAAACATAAATTGGACAGGTCTGGTTTTGCTATTCACAATTCTCGATAACCTGTCGAGATTACTAAATAGCAGGTGAGCTCTTTTATAGGTTGCAAACCGCCGGGCAAAACCAATCGTAAGCGCTTTTGGGTTTGCAGATTCGCGGATCTTGAAAATCAGTTTTGGATTTTCATGCCGGCGTGTCATATCGTCATAAAGATGTTGCAAAAGATATTCGGTCATCTGATCCTTCTGCTTCATTTTGGTTTTCCAGATAATTTCATCATCAACCTGGTGAATTTTCTTCCAGTATTGAGGATTTGACTGATCTTCAAAAAATCCATCCCCAAACTCCTTACTATACAATTGCATCCACGACTTGGCTGTCCAGGTAGGCAGATGTACGCCATTTGTAACGTAATGGATATGCAGTTCTTCGGGATAATAACCAGGGTAGAGCTTTACCAACATTTCGCGGGTAACTCTGCCATGTATTTTACTAACGCCGTTGATCTCCTGTGAGCACTTTGCAGCCAGGACGCTCATCGAAAATTTTTCATTCGCTTCATTGTCCACCATCCGTCCAAGATTCATAAACTGCTCCCATTTCAGATTAAGATGATCAGGGTAGTGAGATAAATACCGGCGAAGAAGATCTTCAGGGAAGGTGTCATGTCCTGCGGGAACTGGCGTATGCGTTGTAAACAAGGTTGAAGAGCGAACTACTTCGAGGGCTTGCGGAAAAGTAAGTTTTTCGTTTTGGATAAGTTTACGTAATCTTTCAAGACCTATAAAAGCTGAATGACCTTCATTGCTGTGAAAAACATCAGGTTTCAATCCAATTGCATCGAGCATTCTTATTCCGCCAATACCGAGCAGAATTTCCTGGCGAAGCCGGTTTTCGAGGTCGCCTCCATACAACTGGTGAGTAATGCTGCGGTCGGCTTCTTCATTTTCATCAATATCAGTATCCATAAGATATAAAGGTACACGACCTACATCGCACCGCCAGATTTTGGCATACATTGTGCGTCCCGGCAAGGCGAAAGTAATTTTAAGCCAGTTGCCTTCTGCATCGCGAATGGGGATTAATGGAAGATGAGTAAACTTTTGCGGAGTATAAATGGCAATCTGATCGCCGAAAATTGACAAAGATTGAGTAAAATATCCATATCTGTAAAGAAGCCCGACGCCGGCAATGTTATAATTGGAATCGCTTGCTTCTTTCAGGTAGTCGCCGGCAAGCATGCCTAGACCGCCGGAAAAAATCTTTACGGTATCGTGCAAACCATACTCCATACTGAAGTAGGCAACCATATCTCTCGGTTTTTCAGCCGCTTTTGCCATATAAGCATCAAATGCGGCAGTGACTTTCACCAGTTTGTTTACAAATTTCTCATTGATGCTTAAATCCTGTAATTCATTGTACGACAATGATTCAATAAGAGCGATTGGATTAAATTTCAAAGCATACCATCGTTCTTTATTAATCATTTCGAACAACTCGGAACCTTCGTAATTCCATGACCACCATAGGTTTTTTGCCAACCGTTCAATACTGGAAAGGTTCTCGGGAAGCCGCTGCTGTATCAGTACTTTCTTCCATTCAGGTTTAGCATAAATGGAAATTTTCGATGAAGGTGTAAGTACCTGAGGCTGTTTGCCTGCGTATTGTTCAGCTCTCGAAGCGGCAATTTCCAGTGTTTCCGCATAAACTGTCCTGTAATTGCTGATCAGATCGCTCCATTGGGCAGTACGGGAAATCTCCCATGCTTTTATCCTGCTTTTGATAATATCCTTTTCCGACTTTGAAGCGCAGCTAAATATATGTTTAACGATTGCCTCCACCACTTCATGGTCATTATCATCATTACGATCAACAACTGCGGTACAATCTTTTAAATTTGGAAAGAGTTTTCTAATCCATTGCCCAAAACCTGATACAGATGTGAGGATGGTGGGAATGTGAAATGATAAACTTTCCAGGGCTGAATAACCCCAAGGTTCATAATAAGACGGAAAAACAGCGCCATCAAAACCAATCAGGAGATCATAATATTTCAGGTTGAATACTCCATCAGCGCCATCAAGGTAAGTAGGAATATATACTACTTTGACATGATCTTCGGGGCGATTCATCAATCCATTTTCTTTAATTTTCCTCAGGATCAGATCATTTTCCGGTTCAGGAAGGCTATGAGTACAATAATCTTCGGTACGGGCATGACTATGTTCTTTTAACCTGATTCTGTCGAGCAGATCTTTTTTGGGGCCTATATGACCGGTAGAAACTGCAATAAATGCGACGATAGTCTGAGGTAGTTTCGACTGTTTGTTAAGTAATCCGAGAGAATCAATAAAGACCGACAGCCCCTTATTTCTCATCTCATTTCTACCGCTGGTAAGAATGAGAATTGTATCCTTTGCAAGGCGCTGACCTGTTAATCCTGAAGCAACTTCGATGAGTTTTTCACGAGCAAAAGAACGTTTTTCAATAAAGGTTTCTTTGCCTGGAACCCAGGCGTCATCAAATCCGTTGGGCGTTAGCGTTTCGGCTTCTTTATTTAGAAAATGACGACATTCGTTATTTAATATCTCGCTTTGCGTTGTAAAGGAATCAGCTTCGTTTGCCGACAATTTCTCCAACGAGTATTTTGCCAACACGCCAAACTGTCTCGCAATGGTTTCAGCATTATAATTTTCAAGGTTTTTATAAAGCGGTAGTCCGTTTGATGCAATAGTTCTCCCTACCACAGTTGCATGAGCGGTAAATACAGTGCCAATTTGTGGAATACGCTCCTTAAGGTATAAAACTCCTGTTCCGGTAAGCCATTCATGAAATTGGGCAATTATTTTATCGTGATGCGACAGGTTATAGGTATAGAAACTTTCAATTACCTTTCCGGCAGCATATCCAAAAAAAGCAGGTTCAACGTAATCCCAATTGCCACTAAGGGAATCAAGTTTATAACGTTCCCAGAAATGGGCAAATATTTTATCCTTTTCCGAGAAATAAGACGTAAAATCAATAAGGATAACTACAGGTTTTCCAGGGATGTTCCATCTGCCTATTTTTAGCCTGAAACCTTGTGATTCTGCAGTTTCACGCCAGGATTTGAATAAAAATTTATCTTCAAGAAAATCCGGATTCTGAGTAGTTTCCTTCCAGACATCAGGACCAATAAGAATGTAATTGTCCTTAAATTCCTCTACCAGTACCCGCGCTTTGGTAGCAATGGCTGTATAAATACCTCCAACCTTGTTACAAACTTCCCAACTTGTTTCAAACAAGTAATCGGGAATCATGAGTTGCATGTCCTTCATGATTTCTATTTTGATTTTTTTGTTTCTTTTCCTGATTTTTTAACAACCTTCTCTTTAGGCTTTGCAACCGGTTTTTCGGATTCAGTTTTTTTTCCGGCTACCTTTTTAGCTTTTTCCGATATTGGTTTTGTTTTAGTTTCCAGGCTTTGTATTTTCTCAACCTTTATATCCTGTTGTATTTTATTTTCTTCGGTTTTTTGCTCTATATCACGTTTAAGAAGGTCATCCACCCGGATCATAAAATCAGATAATACATTCATGTAGTTGATGAATGCTTCGTAAGGAGAACCGTAAGGATTAAAATATTTATGTACCTCGCCCGATGAAAACCATTTTGTACACATGTAATAAAAATGGTTGCTGGTTTGAAGATACAACCAGTCGCGCCGGATATCAGGGTCGTCACAATTTTTAACTTTTAATTCATAAGAATAAAGTTTTGAAAACGCCTCATCCTGTAGTTCATTTCCAAACCACGCGGTCAGATCGCGTTCTTCATCTGCCCAGGAAATTGGGTGAGGAACGGAAATCGCTGCAATGGGTTGTAATTCATGATAGAGAATCTCAGGGGTTTCAAAAGAGAAATTCGATTTTGAAAAGACTGTGGAAGGCAGATGTTTGAAAAATTCGAATATTCCGGTTTCTTTCCATTGATGTTCGCCAATGGTTTCATAATCAATGAACAGGTTTACAACCTCTTCTTTCTTATCAATGGTATTGAGCCATTTCACAAATTTTTCAGTAGTCAGAGGCCATTCCGACCAATCCTGGTTTGAAAACCTGAAAGTGAGGTCGTCACTCAGTTGATAATTCCGTAAAAGAACTTTTAATTTCGGATTGATTTTATTGCAATAAATATAATTCGGGCTCTTCCAACCCAATACGTGTTTGGCTCCTTCTGTAAGCATAGTATGGAATCCCAAATCGGCAACCATCTCGCCAATACCGTCGGAATAGATAAGTTCGGTATTTCTGAAGGTAGTCGGGCGTTTTCCAAACAACTCTTCAATTTTAGCGGTATGAAGTTGAATCTGCCGGATAAATTCATTCTTCGTTCCAAGCGAAGCAAGGGAATGTGCATAAGTTTCGGCAATAAATTCAACTTGTCCGGTATCAGCCAGTTGCCGGAAACTCTGAATTACTTCAGGGGTATAAGTTTGCATTTGTTCAAGTGCAGTTCCGGAAATCGAATAACTGATTTTAAATGCCGTACCGAACTCTCTGATAAGACTTAGCATCAGATTATTGGCTGGGATATAACATTTCTCAGCAACCCGACGGATGATGTGACGGTTCTGATAATCGTCGTAATAGTGGTGATCCTGTCCGATGTTGAAAAACCGGTAAGTTCTCAACCGGAATGGTTGATGAACCTGAAAATAGAGGCAAATGGATCTCATATAATCAATTTTTTACAGCTTTATTATACACATCAAGAATATTTTGGGCGGCATTTTCCCAGATCAGATTGTCAACCTCGGTTTTTCCGTAGCGAACAAACATTTTACGAAGACCTTCGTAATGAAGGATTCCATAAATTGCATCTGCAAGCGCATCAACGTCCCAGAAGTCAACTTTCAAGGCATGTTGCAAAACTTCGGCTACGCCGGATTGTTTGGAAATAACCACAGGCACATTTGATCGCATGGCTTCAAGTGGCGAGATACCAAAAGGTTCTGAAACCGAGGGCATGACATAAACATCGCTCATTGCAAACATCGTGTCAACCTCGGGACCTGCTAGAAAACCGGTAAAATGAAATTTTGTTGAAATCTTCAGTTGAGCAACCCTTCTTATCATCTTGTTCAGCAGATCGCCTGAACCAGCCATCACAAACCGAACATTGGAATCTTTTTTAAGAATCTTATTTGCCGCTTCAACAAAATAGTCAGGACCTTTCTGATATGTAACTCGTCCGAGGAAGGTGACAACTTTCTCCTTCACATGTTTTGTAACCCCATCCAATTCGGGACGATCAACGGGTTCAACGGCGTTATGCACCGTAATTACCTTTTCAGCCGGAATGCCATAGCGATCAATCACGATTTGCCTCGTCAGATTACTTACCGTTATTACCAAATCAGCTTCATTCATTCCCTGATACTCAATGTCATATACAGGTTTATTAACATGTTCGCCGGAGCGGTCAAATTCAGTTGCATGAACATGAACAACGAGCGGTTTACCTGAGATTTTTTTTGCTGCAATTCCGGCAGGATAGGTTAACCAGTCGTGCGCATGAATCACATCAAAATCATTTGCAGATGCGATTGAAGAGGCAACCAGCGCATAGCGGGAAACTTCCTCCATCAGATTTGGACCGTATTTTCCTGAAAAGGAGTACTGCTTTGAGAACACAGAATGAGTTTCTGTTTTTTCTATGAGCCGCTCCTGAATTACTGCCCGCTCAAACTCTTCAGGATCAAGATATGGAACAAGATTTGATCCAACTTCCATAAACTGAATCTTTTCCCAGAATTCTTTTGTCTGTGAACTTGTGAAATCGAGAACGACATCACTGGCGTTTACCAGCCGGAAACCATCTTTCGTTTCATCGCCGAAGGCTTTCGGAACGACAAAGATGACGTCAACTCCATTTTTAACGAGGCCCTTTGTCAATCCAAAGCAGGCTGTTCCAAGTCCTCCGGTTATATGAGGTGGAAATTCCCACCCGAACATTAACACACGCATTTTATAGTTGATTTAGCATTTACAATTTAGATTACATCACTTTCTTGAATTATTCAAATTTTTTAATCAGGTAACCAATACGAAGCAATTCGGCAACGGAGGATGATTGGGAGATTGCTCCGCGACCCTGGTGCGGCGGATCTCCGTCGTAAATTTCGGAGATTGTGCCAATGCCATGTTCAGTCATCACAGGTTCGAATTCAGTATATATTGTTTTAACGAGAGAGATACCGCTTTTTCCATGAATCCGCAGATAACCTTCAACAAAATGACCGAGCAACCAGGGTGATACCGATCCCTGATGATAAGCCGCTTCGCGCTCATTCTGGTTACCCTGGTAAATTCCTTTGTAAACCGGACTTTTCGGAGTCAATGTCCGCAATCCGCGCGGCGTCAGAAGCTCCTGTTTCACACGACTGAGAATTTCTTTCCTGATTTCTTCCTTCACCGGACTATAAGGCAAAGAGGTGGCAATAACCATGTTTGGTCTGACTGCCCAATCTTTATACTCACCGTCAATATAGTCGGCGAGATAGTGTTTTTCGGGGTTCCAGAATGCTTTGAAAAATGAATCCGGAATTATATCAGCGAGAGGTTCCCATTCTTCAATAAATTTCTGATCGCACGCCAGAGCGGCAACCTCAAGGCTAAACCTGATGGCATTATACCATAATGCATTAATTTCCACTGCCTTGCCCATCCTTGGCGTCACCGGCTTACCATTTGAAAATGCATCCATCCAGGTTAGAGCCATCCCATGAACGCCTGCATAAATCAATCCGTCGGGTTCCATGTGTATATTGAAATCCATACCCTTGCGATAACTTTCAAGGATAAGTTTCATTTTTTTTCCGTATTCCTTCCAAATTTTATGATGTTCTCCGGTGAAATCGGCATACTGCTGTAATGTCCAGAAAAACCACAGCGAGGTATCGGCAGCGCCATAAATAGCGCTTGACCCGCTGCCGAAAAGCGGAAACAGAGGTCCGTTCATTTCCGAAACCATTGTGTCAATTACCGATTTGCAGGTTTGGATATCGCCAGTAACCAAAGTCAATCCAGGTAAAGATACAAATGTGCTTCTGCCGGAACGTCCGAACCAAGGAAAACCAGCCATAATTTCTGTGGTTTTTCCTTTTTTTACAATAAACTGCTGGGCAGAGTTAATCAAACAGTGAATGAAACTATCTCGCGGAATTCTTTTCTCGAGTTCCGCATTAAAAGTCCTTTTCATACTTACAGGGGCAAGCTCCTGTGTGCCGGCAGCAAAGTAAATGCTTTCCCCCATTTTAATCTCCAGTTCAAAAAAACCAGGAACATAAAGGTCTTCCTGATAGTCGTATCCACGATTCATTTCTTCCTGGTATTCAATATTGTAGTACCAATCGGGAACATGAGTATATTCGACGTCATTGGAAAATTGTAAGAAAAGATCAGTATATCCCTGGTACATTCGCACCTTGATACCATTAGCGACCTTTTCGTACTTTTTATCAACGAAAATGTTTTCTTTACTTAACGAATGGATGTTCCTGAAGGCAAGAAACGGAGTAAACCTCAATTTTGTTGGGGAATGGGCTTCGACCAAAGTATATTTGATAATCATGCGATCATCTTTGGAGGTGAAAACCATCTCTTTAGTAAGAATCACTCCGCCAACACGATATGTCATTTTTGGATATGGTTCCGTAACGAAATCCCTAAGGTATTTATGTCCTTTTGGATTATATTTGCCGCCTGGAAACTTGTGAATACCCAGGTTAAAATCAGATTCCATCTGAATAATCGTTTCATCAAGCGATGAAAGAAGCACATGATTTTCATGATCAATCCCTGGTTGAGGGGTAATCAGCATACCATGATATTTCCGCGTATTGCAGTTTATAATGGTTGAATTGGCATAAGAACCAGCCCGGTTAGCCCGCAACAATTCACGGTTTAACGAGTATTCGAGGTTCACCAACTGGCTTTTATCAAAATTGATATAACTCATTTTGTGTGATTTACATTAATTTTGGTCAAAATTAGAGAGAAAAAAATGATTTGCAAAGTTACAATATTCTGGGCTTTCAACGTTACATTTGAGTGTTTTGATTTTAAATGACTTCTAATGCATAGACAGAAACATCTTTTCCTGCCCATTATTTTCCTAATTATTTCTTTGTTTCAGTTTTCCTGCCGGAAGCAGGAAAAGATAGATCCAACTCCCGGACTCAGGTTGAATTTTTCGACAGATACAGTATTTTTCGATACCGTATTTCCAACGGTTGGCTCAATCACACGGCGATTGATCGTTTATAATGGGAACGAAAACAAAATCAAGGTTTCAAAAATCAGTCTTTATGGCGGTCAGCTTTCAAACTACAGAATTAATATTGACGGGGTTCCGGGTTTGGGCGCCTCTGACGTTGAAATACCGGGAAATGACAGCATATTTATTTTTGTAAAGGTAACAGTTGATCCGAATAATGAGAATATTCCATTTGTTGTTTGTGATTCAATTAGATTTGAGACCAATGGTACTCTTCAGCAGGTAAAGCTGGTTGCATGGGGCAGAAATGCTTTATTCTATCGCGATGTCGCGTTAAAAGGAAATGTTATCTGGGATAGTCTCAGGGCGCATGTAGTGTTTGGATCTATCCGAATTGACACAAATTCTTCCCTTACCATCCTTCCTGGAACCAGGGTCTATTTTCACAAGGATGCTTACATGGCTGTATCTTTTCAGGGAACGCTGAAAATTTCCGGAACAAATGATAATCCGGTAAGATTTCAGGGTGACCGGATGGATCCATTTTATAAAGATTTGCCGGGGCAGTGGGGTGGAATATATTTAGAGCAAGGCAGCAAAGACAATGAATTGAACTACGTCCAGATTAAAAATGGGATTTTCGGTATTCTTGCCGACCAACCGCTGACGCTCACATCGCCGATGCTAATCATAAGTAATTCTATTATTCAGAACATGACTTCTACCGGAGTGTATGCCTTTGGAACCTCCATTATTTCTACCAACTGCGTTATTGGAGATTGCGGAAGCGCTTGTATTGATCTGAATTACGGTGGATCTTATGAATTTCGGCAATTGACAGTTGGTAACTATTGGTATGCCTCGGTTCGTCATTCGCCATCAGTATATATCAGTAATTACACTTATGACACTACGGGGCAAAAAATATCAAAGCCTCTAACGAAAGCATTTTTTGGGAATGCCATTATTTATGGTACAAACGATGATGAAATTCAATTAGATTCATTACCAGGAATGCCTTTTGAGTATAATTTTGATCATGCAATTATAAAAACCCAGATGAGTATGAGTAACCCACAGCGGTTTCTCAATTGTCAGGCAAATAAAGATCCACGTTTTGTGAAAGTACAGGAATGGAATTATCAGATTGACAGCATTTCACCTGCCATTGACCAGGGAGCCGACATGGGCGTACCTTTTGACATCCGCGGATTTGCCCGAAGTTCACCGCCGGATCTTGGGGCGTATGAGTATGTGAAGGGAAGGAAGTGAGGAGGGAGGAGAGACGAAGGACGAAGGACGAAGGACGAGGGAAGAGGGACGAGGGACGAGGGACGAGGGACGA
>JBAXRP010000007.1:0-44750 GCA_037131145.1 Bacteroidota bacterium | reverse complement strand
TTTTTCCTACGCCGGCATTACCCGGATCAGGTTATTGGGGTATAATCTCAGCCCTTGTATTAAGGCACCCCCTGAGGAGAAGAATTGAGTGCAAAGCTACAAAATTGCGATTATCTTTGCCTTTAAAATCCAACCACATGAAACTCCTTATCATCAACGGGCCAAATTTGAATCTGCTTGGAAAAAGAGAACCAGCGGTTTATGGAAATCAGAGTTTTGAAGTTTTCCTGAAAAAGCTCCGGAAAAAATACCACGAGATAACCATTGAGTATTTTCAAAGCAATGTGGAAGGCGAAATTATCAATGCGCTGCAAAATGCCGGGTTTCTTTATGATGGAATAATCCTAAACGCAGGCGGTTATACTCACACTTCAATTTCCATTGCCGATGCTATAAAAGCGATAAAAACTCCGGTTGTTGAAGTTCACATTTCAAACATCTTTGCACGGGAGTCTTTCAGGCATACCTCATTTCTGGCAGCAAATGCAAAAGGCAGCATTATCGGTTTCGGACTGGAATCTTACAGGCTGGCGATTGAAAGTTTTCTAATCTAAGTAGAACCGCTCCTTATTAAGCTGCGTAAATGTTCGTTTTCCCCGGAGATAATATTCAGAAACGATATTTTTCCCATAAACATAAGCCATTGAACCATGTTTCAGGGATTTGCGTTTTTGCATGGTCTTTCGGTACGACCTGTAAAAACTGAAATGGGCGCGGGTGACAGCCCAGAAATCCTTGAAACCTGCAGAAAATAGGAACTTGACGGCTGCAATGCCATCGAGTAGCAACCTGACTGCAAACACTTTGACAAGACGGTCTTCGGGCAGATTTTTATAGAGGAGATAAAAGTTATTCCGGAAATTGAGATATGTCTTTCGCCATGAAACTTTCGGCAATGTCCCTCCGCCAATATGGTAAACCGTTGACAGCGGACAATACATGATTCGGTAACCATTGTTTCTCAGCCGCCAGCAGAAATCAATCTCTTCCATGTGGGCAAAGAAGTCTTCATCAAATCCACCCATTTTATGAAAAAGTTTTGCCTTCACAAACATACAGGCGCCTGTTGCCCAGAAAACTTCACAAGCGTCATTATATTGGCCAAGATCTTCTTCAATGGATTGAAAAATCCTTCCGCGGCAGAAGGGATAGCCGTATTTATCAATAAATCCGCCGGCGGCTCCGGCGTATTCGAATTTCTGAGGTTCATGAAATGATCTAATCTTTGGCTGGCAGGCAGCCACTGCCGGGTTTTCCTCCATTTGACTGATAACAGGCATAATCCAGTTTTCGGTAACTTCAATGTCGGAATTCAGCAGGACATAGTAATCGGCTTCAACCTGATTCAGGGCGACGTTATACCCTTTTGCAAAGCCGCCATTGTCGGGATTCTGAACTATTCGTAATTCAGGATAAGTGGCATGGAGAAATTGAACGGAATCATCAGTGGAAGCATTATCGGCAACAATTATTTCGGCAACATCCTTGCTGTATCGGATCAACGCAGGCAGGAACTGCCGCAAAAATTTAACGCCGTTCCAATTCAGAATAACTACAGCAATACGCATTTATCAAGTAAAAATTAAAAATTACAAAACCTCGTCCTTCGTCCTTCGCCCTTCGTCCCTCGTTTTTCAGTCGTAAAAGTACAAATAAAAGCACGGGTAATTTTTAATTTTTAATTTTTAATTAATTGGGCAACTCCCAATAGTCTGTTTGCATATCGCCCCAGGCGTTGATTACCTGTGTGTCCTGAAGATCGAGGGTGGTAAAGATACGGTTTCGGAGATCAATTTTCCAGCGGAGGTTATATACTTCACCGGTTGCATCGGAGTGTAAAAGTTGGAAATCGCTGGTAACCATATCAGGAGAATAGAAGACAAATTTCCGGTTGCGCTGATTGTTATTCAGTGTATAATATTGCCATATTTCATAAGGATAATTGCTTGGTTCGCTATATTGCGTACTTCTCGTATTTGGGGGACCATATTCGAGGTAAACCCTTCCGCGGTCGGTTTGATATCCTTTTTTGATTGGAGTTCCGAAATTGACCTGTACTTTGCGAACCATATCCTTGTAATTCAGAAAGGATTGTTGTGTATTAACAGCGTCGCGCTGAATCCAGAAACTGTAAAGAAACTGTTGCATAGTTCTCAGGTCGGACTTTTTCAGCGACTCGCGAATAAAGGCTTTTTCAATACCGGTGGCAATAGGATAAACGCTGTTGATATACTCGCGGATTGTGTCGGAATTAGTAATTTTTTCCACAAATGTATTCACGGTTTCCGTGGATGTAATATCTCCCAAAGCAACCTGAGCGCGGGGGTTAATTCGCTGGAAAAATACTTTCTTTGAGGCAATCACTTCATTTTGCTGATTTCTCGCTTCCACAACCAGATTGTAATTGCCTGAGGCAAGATTTTCAATTGCCATTTCAGTTAGCAATACGTTCACCGGACGCGGAGGTTCCTTTTTCACCCTCGAATAATCATTCAGACGAAGGTTACTCTCGAAAGATTCGATAAAATAGGAAACGATAAATTTCTGACCCTGACCAACTGCCTTTTCCATATTGTATAATTCACAGTAAAAGGTCATTTTAGATTCATTTTCAGGAAAAAATGTGTAGGTATATGGCACAAGATCATAACCGCTTTTGGTAAGCTGCGAGGTTGTTTCACTTTTGGAATATGATTTAACCAGTTCAATTCCCGAAATTGAAGGTTTGTCCAATGGAAAGTCAATAGTGACGGTTTGATTAAAAGGCATTGCCGGCGCTGATTTGTTTTTATCTGCCAGTTGAATTTCAAAATCGTAGGTCCCATTAGGAATGGCTATACGTTGCTGATCAACAAAATTGAAATCTAATTTCAAAGTGTCGGCAATTTCGTTACTCGTAAGTTCGTATTTTTTGAAAGCTTTGATTTCATTGGCTTGCTTAAATGTCATCAGAACATTTACAGTTGCCTGGTATTTGCCATTGTCGTTCTGCACAAATTTTACGCTGTTTGCAGCAACTGTCAGGTAAGTTTCTATGTAAGGACCTTCGGGAGAATTGAATGTGGCATAAGAAAGAAAAGCCCAAAGATTTTTAGATTGAAGATTGCCGCCGCTGAGAATCATCAGACCGACTAAAATTGAGAAAGCTATATTTTTCATGGGAGATTTGGTTTTTTATTGAGGAAATCAATCACGCCGCAAAGATACTCCCGCACTACTGAACATGCAAGAAAAATCGGTGAATCCGGCTTTTTATCATTTATCCTGATTGCTGTAACAGCCATTTTTTATTTTGGGGTTGATAAAATTTATGTAATTTTGCCCCCGGAGAGATGGCAGAGTGGTCGATTGCGGCGGTCTTGAAAACCGTTGACCTGCAAGGGTCCGGGGGTTCGAATCCCTCTCTCTCCGCTGAAACCCTTCACTTTTGTACCATTAACGGGCATTTGTGAAGGTTTTTTTTACACTTTAAAAACGCGCCTTTTAGAAGACGTAGATGTATTTGAAAGAGAACCTGAACCTTTTTAACCATGAAGTCCTCATTGTATTGCCAACCTGGACTTAGTCTTTGTTGGCGCTCATTTTTTAAACAATGAATGTTAAGAAGTCCAAATTCCAAACTTTTATCGATTGATTGAATTTAGAAAATTTACCGCGATTAGCCGGTCGTATTGGGCTCCTGTTTCATGGAAATAGACAAAAATCGAATAATCATTCTCAGTTTCCCAGTGACTGCCTTCGATGAATGATTCGTCGGCAACCTGCTTTACGGGCTCCTTTAAAACATATAAATAGTTATAATAGCCTTGTTTGAGCAATAATTTCAATTCATACCCCCTTCTTTCATAATTGAAAACCATTTTACTGGCGTCGTTTAGTTGCCACATTGTTAATTCTCCAAGAACATGAAAACTTCCGGTGGTGAGGACTGCCGGAAAAGGCAGGAAGAAATGAACCCACGCATAATCTGCCTCTGTGTTGCTGTTTTCAGCATGCTCATCATTTTTAATGAAATACTCTCCGTTAATATCCTTCTCAGTTACATACTCTTTATAGGTGCGTGGAGAATCGGGCAGCAAAAAAACCTGGTTTGCAGTATCATATAAAATCCTGGCAATCCTTTCCGTTTGATAAATCAAACTTTTAATGTCAAAATTACGGTACTGATTTCCGCCCCTGAAGGAGATATTTTCATCAAAGCGGTAATCGAGTTCATCGCCCCTTGTAAACCGTGGTTTGGTAACAGTTAACATATTATCCCAGCGGCCGTTTTGCAGGATGATTACTTTGATTTCCCTGCCAACATCATAAACTTTGAATCCATTCAATTTAACGATAAAATCAAGTTGCTGATGCGTAATTTTTTCATCAATGCGCGAAGCCTGTTCAACCCTGCCGACAGTTGACACTGAAGTTTGTTCAACAACCATGAAACGGAATGTAAAAACCACTTTTGATGGCTCTTCATCATAAACCTTCAATAAATAATTACCGGAGATTTTTGGACGCATGTTTTCAGTTGGAAAAAATGCCTCGTAATGAATGTATCGGATTGTGGTGTTATAGGAATATGTGTATTGATCAATATTTCCTTCATTAAATCCGTCAATGTAATCGAATGCCGTAATTTCTGAAGAAGTTTTCCATTCAGCGTTACAGTGAACAATAGTAAATTTGAACCTTCGCAAATCCTCGCCCAGATCGTCGAATGAAATTATCAGTCGCTCTGCGGAGTTAAGAAAGTATATCGGCGGCGACATCTCTGAACCCTCCTGGAATACCCGTATTGTTTTGATCATCGGATCGTAACAGGCAGTTTCATTTGGCGAAGCTCCATAAAGATTCAGGAAAGCTGAAAAGGAGAGAACAAGGATAACCGGAAAAACGCTAAACATTTTCCATCCTTTTTGTATAGCGCCATTTTTATTTTTTTCAATCATGGTTTAGATCATTTTTCTTCGGAATTCAGCGCAAATAATGGCTGCGGCAACCGATGCGTTCAATGATTCGGCTTTGCCGCCTTTTGCATCGCCATAAGATGGGATAAAAATTTTCCTGGTGACTAATTGTTCGAGTTCACAGGAAATCCCTCGCGATTCATTACCGATCAGCACAATGCCGGGTTTTATCAAATCGTCGTTGTAAATTGAATTTCCCTCAAGAAAGGCTCCATAAATCTGTCCTTCACCCGATTTTACATACTCCTTCAATACATTTCTTAGATTACAATAAATCACCTTAACCCTTGCGATTGAGCCCATTGTTGCCTGCACTACCTTGGGGTTATATAGATCAACGCAAGTTTCTGAACACAAAACAACTTCCACGCCAAACCAGTCGGCAATGCGGATGATGGTTCCCATGTTGCCAGGATCGCGGATATCGTCGAGGGCGAGACTCCATCCTAAATCAATTCCCGCCGGGGGAGCGACCGGGGTAGGAATTTCAAAGACCGCAAAAACAGGGCTGGGTGTTGAAAGCTGCGAAATGCGATCCATTTCAGCGGAATTGATTTCAAATACCGGGACATTTTTCCGGTTAATGGCGTAGCTATTGGCGTCAATCCATTCACGCAAAGCATAAATCCCGGAAATACGAAAGCGGCTTTCCAGCAAATCCATAACAAGTTTATTACCTTCGGCGGTAAACCTGCCCGATTCCTCCCGGAACTTGCGCAAACGAAGTGAATGAATATGTTTAATCTGGTTTTTTGAAAGCATAAAAAATCCCGGAATCGTCAGGATTCCGGGATAAAATTACGAATTTTCAGCCGAGAGCTATTCAGCGAAAACTTCGAGAGTGATCTCAACCTGAACATCCTTATGGAGATGAATTCTGGCTTTGAAAGTTCCAAGTTCCTTTATATGTTCATGGTCAACATGAATTTTTTTACGGTCAATGTCAATGTCGAATTGTTCCTTGAGAGCCTGAGCAACCTGAATAGCATTCACCGATCCATAGATTTTTCCGCTTTCGCCTGCCTTTGCGCCAATTTTCACGATCAGGTTTTTCAGACTATCTGAAATCCCTTCAGCCGATTTTTTAATCTTGGCTTCCTTGTGCGCCTTCTGTTTTAAGGTTTCAGCCAGAATCTTCTTGTTTGATTCAGTTGCCGGAATTGCCATGCCCTGAGGCATCAGATAGTTTCTCGCGTAACCGGGTTTCACATTTACCTTCTCATTTGTGTAACCCAGGTTGAGCACATCCTGTTTCAAAATTATTTCCATGATTCCTCCTCCTTATTTTAATAAATCTCCAACATAAGGCATCAAAGCAATATGCCGAGCCCGTTTAACTGCCTGCGCTACTTTTCGTTGATACTTCGTAGAGGTACCGGTGATGCGGCGCGGAAGGAGTTTTCCCTGTTCGTTTACAAACTTGAGCAAAAAGTCCGCATCCTTGTAATCAATAAATTTGATGCCGCTCTTCTTGAAACGGCAATATTTTTTTCTTTTAGTATCAACCGCAATTGGGGTCAAATACTTTATTTCGCCTTGTTGTGTTGCCATGTTTACTGATTTTAGGGGTTACTTTTCTGTTTCTGCCTTTGCAGCCTTTGCCTTGTTACGCTTCTTTTCGCTGTAAGCAAGAATATGCTTGTCGAAAACTACCGTTAAAAAGCGCAGGATACGCTCATCGCGTTTAAAGGTTACTTCCCACTCCCTTATCAGGGTAGGCTCAGCTTTGAATTCGATCAAATGATAGAATCCTGTTGATTTTTTCTGAATGGGATAGGCGAGTTTTCTCAATCCCCAGTGGTCCTCGTAAACTATTTCAGCGCCTTTGCTGACAAGGAACTTTTGATACTTTTCTACCGTTTCCTTCATCTGTTCATCAGACAAAACGGGAGTCATAATGAAAACGGTTTCGTACTGTTTTAACATTTCTCGTTAATTTTTAAGTGATTAATATTTAGCAAAAAAGGACTGCAAAAGTAGCAATAATAATTCGTTTGACCAAATGGTAAACTTCTCTAAATTTGGACTCTGATAGATTACCGCATTTTACCAATCATCAAAGCTAATATGTTATCGTCGCTTACTCCTAAATCTGTTTTACTGTGGCTCTCCGGATTTCTGATCGCATTCTTCCTCAGCATCCGAATTTTCAATGAAGGTACACCCGGTTGGAAAAATATCATAACGAGCGATGGACGCGGTTATTATGCCTATCTACCCGCCTTGCTCCTCGATCGCGATCCGGGATTTGCCAAAGTGGTAACCCGAGAGGCAAAGCTGCTCCGATCGCCTGATTACAAGCCAGGATATCGCGTTGCAATAGGAGACCGGTTTATCAACAAATATTTTGCCGGAGAGGCTCTATTATTACTTCCATTTTTCCTCGCCGGTACATTTTTTGCCTGGCTCACCGGAACGCCTGTTGATGGTTATTCTTTCTTTTTTCAGTTTTTCATTGGTTTGGGGTCGCTCTTTTACCTGATGCTTGGTCTCATCTTTCTCAAAAATATCCTTGCCGTTCTGGAGATTAAACCTGCCGTTTCAGCTCTTACCATTCTTCTCATTCTGGCAGGGTCCAATCTGTTCTATTATGGATTGTGGCAGCCAACAATGTCGCATATTTATTCATTCTTTGCTATAAACGGCTTCTGCCTTCAATTCATTTATGCCAGTAAAGCGTGGAAAAAACGCAACGCAATTTATACCGGCTTTTTTCTCGGTATAACGCTTCTGATTCGTCCTACCAATGCTGTGGTTATTCTCTTAATCCCATTTTTTACCAAAGATGGAGCAGCGTTTAAATGTTTCGTTAAAGATTTTCTGAACAGGAGATTATCTTCGTTCATTTTTATTTCCACTGTATTGATTATCGTCTCTATTCAGATTTTCCTGTGGATTTTGCAAACCGGTCAGTTTGTACTCTGGCCTTACAGAAATGAAGGATTTCGTTTCGCAAGTCCGGAGATTCTAAATGTTTTATTCAGTTACCGGAAAGGATTATTTATCTATACTCCCTTGATTTTTGTGGCGTTTTCAGGATGGATTGTGCTATTTTTTCGCAGCAGGTTGAAATTCATCAGCATGACACTATTCCTTGTCGCAAGCATTTATATTATCGCCAGTTGGTGGTGCTGGTACTATGGCGACGGTTTTGGTTTGCGGGCTTTCATTGATTATTATGGGATTTTCGCTATCCTTCTCGCATTTCTGATTAACCTGTTTCCATCAAGGGTTGGAGTTGCAACGTTTGCTGTTTTCCTGTCGCCATTTATTTTTTTAAACCTTCTTCAAACCTGGCAATATACCCATCTGGTAATTCAACCGAATAGTATGAACAAAGAAAAATACCAGTTTGTTTTTCTGCGAACTGATTCCGCTGTGATTAATTCCCTTGGCGGAAACGAGGAACTGGCTGATTATTCCATTAACATAAATCGTCCTGCGAAGGTCTATACCAACGATTTTGAACGGGATCAACCATTTTGGATTAAAAACCACCTTGTTTCGGTATCCGGCGCATTTTCGGGTAAACATGTCGGGTATCTTGATTCCAATCATCAATATAGTCCTGGAATAGCAGTTAAAGCCGATGAAATCGGGAAGATTCCGGTTTCCTTTTATATTGAGGGCGAGTTGATGATAAAGGACAGCCTCACAGGGGCGAGCGACGGCGCCCTGGTTGTGCTAAGCATGGATTCGATAAATGGCGGTGAAAACTGGTGGCAGGGATTCAGGTTAAACGATGTTCCAAAGAAAAGCGTTACCAAATGGAGCAAACGGAAATTTTCATTGATGACGCCTGTAATTTCAAACCCCCGTGGAATTTTGAAGGTTTATATCTGGAATACAGGCAAAATTCCCTTGCTGATTGATGATTTCTCCCTGAGGATTTTCGACAGGGAGAATAAGAGATGAATCCCCTAATTCTTTTGAAGTAATACAATGGCATAAGCCGATATCCCCTCTTCCCGTCCGATAAACCCCAGCTTTTCACTGGTTTTTGCTTTCACAGAAATCTGAGATGGTGAAATTTGCATAACCTTTGTCAGGGTTTGAATCATCTCAGGAATCGCTGCGCTGATTTTCGGATTCTGCAAAACCACGGTTGAGTCAATGTTTCCAATCTCAAACCGGTTTTCACGGACAAGCGCCATGGTTCTTTCAAGCAGTATCTTACTGTCAATTCCTTTTAACAGAGGATCATTATCCGGAAACTGATTTCCAATATCTCGTAGTCCTGCTGCGCCAAGCAAAGCGTCAATTATTGCATGAATGAGTACATCGGCATCGGAATGACCAACAGAGCCTTTGGTGTGCGGAATCAAAATGCCGCCAAGCCAGAAATCAATATCCGGTTGAAGTTGATGGGTGTCGAAGCCGAAACCTATTCTAAACATATAGGAGGGAGCGAGAAATCGAGATGGCGAAATTAGTTGGTCCCGCCGGCTTTTTCTGCTTTTTTGGTATTATCGAAATTGAAGAGCAGGGTAAATTGCAGGGTATGTTGCAGTGGGTTGTTGCTTTTTACAGGAATCAGGTATGAGAAATCAAGTCCGAAAACATTGTATCGCAAACCGGCGCCGAAGGTGAAAAACTGGCGGTCGCCCTTGTATTTGGATTCGTAAAAATAGCCTGCGCGTACCGAAAACAGTTTGTTGTACCAGTATTCTGCTCCAACGGTTACGTTGATTTCCTGCATCTCTTCCTTGAACCCATAAGGCGCATCGTAGAAAGATTGCAGCATACCTTTTACCACAGATACGTCAGGATCATATCCTTTGTAAATAATCCTTTTTCCATCAGAACCAATGCTGTCGTTGTTACCTGTGTGATTCTTGAGATAAACCGGCGGTGTAGGCACGAGCAGTTTGGAGAGGTCGAGAGAAATGGATATCCTGTTGAAGTCATCAATATCCATTGTAAATGATGGACCAAAGCGCAGAGTTGTCGGGATAAAATCTTTTACGGTGGAAGAACTGCTGTAGGACATTTTTGCCCCTATATTTGAAATATTCAAACCGAAATCAAGATATGCTTTTGAAAGCCCTTTTATTTCCATTTCATGATGATAGTAAATAGCTACATCGGCTGCAACAGATGTTCCGGGTCTGACGCTTAAATTCGCGAGATCAACCGGAACCAGATTGGAATAGATAAACCGCGCTGCCACGGCTCCTGAAAACTCGCGTGAAAACTTTCTCGAATAGGTTGCATCAATCGTCCATTCGTTGGGTTTTACTTCGCCCAGTTCATTACCGTCATTGTCGGTAAACATCACGGCTCCCATCGAAAAAAAACGAAGAGAGGCGGCAATGGCTTGTTTATCGTCAATTTTTCCATAACCGGTAACGGAGGCGAGACCAATGTCGTTAACCAGACTACGTAACCATGGCACATACCCGATTCCAAAACCGAAAGTTTTATCAATAAAAGCATATTTTGCAGGATTCCAGAACATTGAATAGGCATCGGGTGTTGAAGATACGCCAACATCGCCCATACCTCCGGAGCGGGCATCCGGAGAAATCGTTAAAAATGGCACCGCTGTTGAAATTACCCGGCTTCCGTCAGAAGGTTCAGTATCCTGTCCAAAAGTTCTGGCGACAACCAGGGCGCAGGTAAAAAGTAAGATTAATCGGATTTTCATTTGATAATTTATAAAGTTATTTGATCTTTTTGTAATCTGGGCGTAAAATTAACGTGTTTACTTTTCAGTTATTGTTTGCTTTTCTGTCTGTTCCTGGTCTAAAAGTAGTTCGAGCCAAACATTAGTATCAACTAGGTAGTTTATTTGGTTCGCCATTCAAGAGCAAGTTTTTGTAATTCCATTGCCGAGTACCTCTTATTGTATTCTTTTAATCCACCTGCCCATGATTGTCCTAAAACCTTGGAGTCATTATTTGTAATTCTTTGAGACAACAAATAATCCAGATATTCATCCAATTTATTAATCAAATCGGGTGGTAACTGGTTGATTTTTTTTCTATGGTTTTTAATGAATTCATTATACAAAATTAACAAACTTCCATTTATTATGACAACATACAATCAGTAGAAATTTTCACAATGGGCTACCTGATGATCATCAATTTCTGCGAGGTTTCATGATAACTGCCAGTTTTTCCTGAGAAAATCATCTTGTAAGGATACAGTCCATTTTTCAGCTTTGTTCCCGATGCATCAGTTCCATCCCATGAAATTGCCTGCAAATCAGTAGGAGTTGTGGACCAGGTTGAATTCAGTGTTGTCATCAATTTCCCCTGAAGGTTATAAATTCTGATTATTATATCCAGATCTTCTGTTAAATAATTATTCGGCTGAAATAAAAACCGGGTTGATTCCGTCATTGGATTTGGCGCCGTTTTTACATTGGTAACATTAAGCGATGGCGTGCCGGGAATGTAAAAGGAGATCGCTTTTTCCGAAGAATTGTCAAACATATCCCACGCCTTTAAACTTAAAGTATGCTTTCCCTGCGAGAGTTCCGGCAAAAGAAATTCAAGGGAACCACGAGTGGATGAGTTAAAAGTCTGTTGATAATAATCATTGAGAACAATTGCATGAGCCCTGTCATTATCAAGAACTGCCTCAATTTCGTGACCTATGCCCAGCCCAAGCCAGTTAATTCCGTTGGTATCGGCAAAATCGGCAATCAAAACAGGCGATGCTGTGGTTTGACCGCCTGAAATAAAAGTCCGGTCGTTGAGGAACATGTTGATTACAGGACCTTCATTCCCCGGATCTACTGATGGATCCTGACCTCCGATAACAATCATATCAGAATACCCTGAAGCGTCATAAATGTCATTATAGGCGTAGTAGCTGATCTTTCCATTTCCGAATTGAAGGGAAATGCCTTTGGGAACAGTAAATGTAACCCAAAACTCGCCTTCGGTTACAGGCACATCGCCGGAAAAAAGGAGACTGTTCTCTATTTTAAACGGCTCCGGAAAGTTATCTCCATCTCTGGAGCGGTTACCAAGCGTACTGTATGTTACCGGTTTGTCAAAAATCTTGCAGTTTACAACTCCATTGAAAGATGTTACCTTTTGCCCTGCGGCATCTTCAATCTGACCATTTACAACAACCGTTGATAAGCCAGAAGCTGTATCAGGGTAATTGGCATTTTTGCCGTTGATGGACTTTGTTTTTACAATATAATCGGCAAAGGCAATATTCTGAGCTGGATCGCCGAGTAAAACAAAATTGCGAAGCTGGTAGTTGTTTTTATTGTCATTCTTTGAAAGCCTTATCAGGTCGCCCATTTTAATATATTGGCCCTCCTCGGTCTTATCCATCAGATGTTCAAAAAAACTCTTATTCAACTGGATATTATAGCCGGCATAAGCGAGGCGGGTTGTTGAATAGAGCGCTATTGCGCCTCCTCCTGGCTGATTTATCAGCATTTCGCCCGCAGTATATCGCTCGGGATTATCAAACCTGCTGAACTCACAGGTAGCGGTTACAAAAACGGGAAGTTTATCGGCATTTTTCCACGAAAGAATATCGGCTGTAGTGATTACCTGCTCCTTACTCCAGCCTGCTTCGCCACCATGACCGGTATAGTTGACAATCAGCGAACCTTTTGAAACAGCTTCGTTGACAGCGAGGTTGGCGTCAGGAAAACGTTGTCCGCCAGGAATCTCGATCATTTTATAAGCGTCAAAATAGATTTTATTGATGTTGTATGTGGGGTAGCTTTTGCCAACAATGGCAACCATCTCCTCTGCCTGTTGCATGTGAAGATTATGATCTTCGTCATCAGCCAGAAATGTTACCACATTCCGCCAATCCGACCTCACCGGGTAGTTGGTTGCCGAGTAGTGAATTATTTTATCAACCATAGCCTGCGCCTCAGTTACAGTTGAAACCGGGAATCTTCCAATCCCAATATCGAGAGTTCCGTTGGCTTCCTGACCGGAATTAAGAGCCATGATGCCGAAATAATCGTCGGTAACGTAGGAGGAGGTTGCATTCAGCGATTCCACTGATTGAAAGGTGGGGATCAGGTTGTTGTTTCCCGGAACGCGGTTTTTGGGATCATAAGATCCATCGCCGAACAAAAGAAGATATTTCGGTTTGGTTGCCGCTGTGCCTCTGTCGTACAACATTCTGACAAAATCGCGTATGGCGGTAGGATCGGGTTGACCACAGGAAAACTCATTAAAAATCTCATTGACCTTTACAATCTGTACCGACATGTTGCTTCCCTGATTGTGAAGGCTTGCCAATTGCATAGCTTGTTGCATAAAAAGGGGATGCGTAACTATCACCATTGTTGTAGGCTCGCACGAGTGAAGGTTTTGGTTTGGAACTTCGCCTGAAAATTTTACTTCAAGAAAAAGCGACTGATCGAAAGCGATGAACTCTTTCAGGCTGTCGGTAGCTTTGTTGAACTTCTGTGTGCCAGAAGTAATTACGGTTTGTAAATCGAGAATAGCAGAAGGATTAGAAACATCCCAGATCCTCACTGCCTGATTTGACTGACTAAGAGAAAATTCTGTCATCTTACCCTGACCGACAGAATTAACATCTCTGAATGACATTTGCGGAGCTGTATATACAAGATGACTCGATGCAGTAACATCAATGTAGTTCAGCCATCCGATAGCGCCCGATGCAGGCAGGTTATAACTAAGCGTCATGATTTGATCCGAACCCGGATTCGGAATGGATGTCAACTTGGTTTTTGGACGTCCCATTATTGTAGTTTCAATCGGGTTGGTTGAATCAATTTTCAACGAATCAATTTTAACTCCATTCTGAGATAAAAAGAAATAGCTGGGCAGGGAGCATCTCCCTGCCACCGAAGTACGGATCTTAACCGGAGTTGTGTTATCAATATTCGGGAAAGAAAAAGGTATAGTGTATGAACTGGTAGTGTTGTCGAAAACTTCGCCATACCATTCCCTGCCTGATCTGATAAGGTTTAGCTCATCAAGCTCATGTGAAATTGGATCGTCAAACCGGGTGGAAAAATTTGTTGGCGTGACATTCAGGTAGGGATAAACCTGAACCCTGCGTCCGGCGCTTTGACCGAAATTCAGAAAATAAAATGTGGAATCGGAATAGAGATTCCGCTGGTGACCAAAAAACCGGGTGAGTTTTTCATACGTCCATTTATCGGCGCTTTCGCCATAAAAAAGAATATAGTCGGCAGCGTCAAAATGTCCATCGCCACCATCCACAACCTCAATGGAAATCTCCCGGAGATCATCAATCCTTGGCGCCGAATTCGCCTCAGACAACATTCCCGATCCATTTCCAAAGAGGCGGATTTTGTCAACATCAATAGTGTCCGGGGAAATTCCCATGGCAATCAGATTGGGATATGAGATTCGGTAAATACCGGTCTGAGTAACTGCAAGTTTGTACCACTTACCTGTGGCAAGCGCCGACTGGTTTTTATTCAACCCGGTTGTATGCGCAACGAAAGGAAGAATTAGTAGCAATATAAAAAAGGTAGTTTTTCCGGTCATACCATAGGATTATATGAAAAAATATGCAATTAGCGAATAACAACCAATTTTGCAGAACGGTAATTTATGGAACCATCAGCTAACATGAGGCGCATCCGGTAAACATACATACCTGAACTGATCTTGCCGCCACAGTCGCGGGAGCCGTCCCAGGTGATCGAAGCCGTTCGGAAGCCTTGTGAATAAAAGTTTTCTCTCAATGTTTTTATCAGTTCGCCGGCGAGAGTGAATATCTTTATTTCAACCTCCTGCGGTTGATTTACCTGGTTGGTTTCCCATGAAAAGGTTGTATAATCCGTCATCGGATTCGGATAATTATATAAATTCTGAAAGGCGAACTCACCCGAAGATACCACAACGAACTCAATAGTAGCGCTGGTTGAATTATTATAGACGTCCCAGACTTTCACCGTCAGGCTGTGAGTCCCATCCGCCAAAGAGCTAAGCGGGTAGCTGATTGCGCCGCTTTTAAATGTATTGAGATCCGAAACGTAATAGTCATTCAGAATAATGGGTATTGTGGTTTTATTATCAAGAATAGCCGTGATATCATGACCTATGCCGTTGCCAACAGTGTTAACGCCGGAGGTATCGCTAACATCTGCCAGCAACACCGGATTCTGATTAGTAATTCCGCCTGATCTGAAACTTCTGTTATTCATATAGAGAGCCAGTTCGGGACCCTGGTCATCCACCGGCGCGCTGTTATTATAACCACCTACGAGGATATCGCTATATCCGTTTGCATCGGTTTCGGCGCTGCGGGCATAATAACTTATTTTTCCAGGACCATATTGATAAGCAATATCCTTGGGAACAATAAATGTAAAGGAAAAAGTTCCGTTCACCACATCTGCTTTCCCTTTATAAACTGGATTTTTCTGTAAAAAGAACTGGACAGGATCGCCATTATTTTGATTGGCTTTTGTCCATATTTCAGAGGCTTTATCAAAAACGGTTGGGAAAACAGTACCTGAAAAGTTCGTTTCAATTTGCCCGTTTAAATACTGAACTTCACCGCTGATTGTTATTTCTGACAGCGCTTTCAGCGTATCGGGAACGGCAGTGGAATTTGTTGAAGTTATTGAAGTGGTTACCACATGCAAATCGGGGTATGCCATCTGCATTGCAGGATCTCCCAGCAATATAAATGCGTGAATATTGGCTGAACTTCCCATGCCCTCCTTTGCTGCAACCAGTAGGTCGCCCATTTTCATATATTGTCCGTTGTGTTTTTTAAAAACATTGGCATAGAAGTTTTCGAGAAGGGATTTATTGGGTCCGGCAAAGGTAAGCCTTGTGGTTGTAAACAGCGCTGAACCGCCGCCCTGTGGATTCAAAAACACCCATTCTCCGGCAGATACGCGCTCTGGATCGTCAAACCGGCTGAATTCGCATGTTGCCGTAACAAATACCGGCATTTTGCTGAAGTTGCTCCATTTCTTTATATCCGGCACTTCGAGTATTCGCTCGTGACCCCAACCGAGCTCCCCTCCATGACCAACATAATTTACTATCAGCGATCCTTTTTCCACCCGTTTGTTAATTGCGTCGTTAACTTCCGGGTAGCGCGCTCCTCCCGGAGTAGATAACATGGTATAGGCGTCGGAATAGATTTTATCAACATTATAATCCTTGTAAGATTGCTCGATTATTCTGGCGAGATCTTCCGAATCCTCAATAAACAGATTACCTCCATCATTCTGGTCGTCGGCTACGAATGTAACCATGTTTCGCCAGTCGTTTTTCACCGTGTCGCTGTTGGAACAATAATGTATAACTTTATCAACTGATTGACGCGCCTGATCAACGGTAAAAACCGGGAAACGGCCTATGCCGATATCGAGGCTGCCATTTGCCGACTGTCCTTCACCAGGGCTAAGCAAACCAAAATAATCATCTGAAACAAATGAACCCAGAGGTGAAAGCGATTCGGTTGACTCGTAAGAAGGTACAAAATTGGTATTATTTTGGGTCCGGCTTTTATAATCGTAGGAGGCGTCGCCAAAAAGCAGGAGGTATTTCGGCTCTTTTCCCTGGGGGGCTTTGTCGTACATCATTCGAACAAAATCACGTATTGCTGTGACATCCTGCGCGCCGGAGGAAAATTCATTGTAAATCTTTTCAGGGGTAATAATCAACACTGACAGGTTGCTGTATTTCTCATGAAAAGCGGATAGACGTTCAGCTTCCTGTAGAAAAGAGGGATGACATACAATCAGGTAATCGGGTGAGGCAGTTCCATGAAGGTTCTGGTTTTCCACCATTCCGGTAAATTCCGGCGTGTAAAACGCTTGACCGTCGAAGGCGGCAAATTCGCGCAAGGTATCCGTTTCAAGTCGGAAAACCAGCTTGTTGTCGCCGGGAGTTGTCATTATCTCGGTTATATTACCGCCATTTGTAACATCCCATATCTTTAATGACTGCCCGCCTGTGGTTAAGTTAAATTCTGTAACGCCGCCTGCCGTCGCGCCTGAGGCGCTTCTGAAGAGCATAATGTTGCCGTTCATTTTCAGCAAACGCGTTGCATTCATCTCAAGATAGTTCAGATATCCCACTGAACTGGTGGAACTTTTGTTGTAGGTTAGTTTGACATTGATTGTAGAACCGGCAGGAAGAAAGGTTGCAGAACCGGTTTCCTCATTTGCAAAATTACTTTCAAAATTTCCGCTAACCGATGGAATATAAATGGTGGAAATCGTATTACCCTGGGCTGAAACGGTGAATGAAGTACTTCCAACAGTTGACCTCGCTGCAACATGAGTGAGGAGGGTGACTGGCTGTGAGTTATCAATATCAGGAAAGTTGAAGGAAAAATCTCTCGTCGTAGTAAAATCAAAATACTGACGATCCCACCATTGTCTGCCCGATTTAATCAGATTTACTTCATCCTTTTCATAGAATGAATAATCATCAAAGCGATCGGCGATATAGATAGCTGGTTTTGATGTAGATGATTTGCTGGCAATTCTTTTGCCGCTTCCAATGTCAAAATTCAGGAAATAGTAACTCCGGTCGGAATAGACATTTTTCCGATGGTGAAATATTTTTTCGGTATTGCTGTAAACCCATTGGTCTGGGCATTGTCCATAGAAAAGGATATAGTCGCCGGCATCAAAACGCCCATCATCTTCACCGGCGACAAAAATTGTATTTTCCATCAAATCATCAATCCGGGTGGCGGCATTTGCTTCGGGCAGCATTCCGCCTCCGTTGCCATAAATTCTGATGTTTCGCGGGTTTATGGCAGCCGGATCAATACCGGCGGTTTTCAAGTCATTGTAAGTTAATCTGAAAATTCCGGAAACGGCGGTTGCGAATTTATACCAAACGCCAGTTGCGAGAATGGAATTTTCCTTGTAAACGGTAGCTGATTTAAGAGCCGGAGCTTTTATTCGGGTTAGCCGAATCTGTAGGTCAAAGGAAACCAGCCGCTCGATGGCGCCAGTATTCTGATTTCGTCGAAACGGCAATAAGCCAACCTCGAGCCGGGATGTTTTTCTACTTACTGAAATCTGATGAAAGGGACTGATTGTAAAAGGCAGGATTTCCATACCTTTCACAAGTTTTGCATCACTATCTTTTAATGATTGATAAACCGGATTCTGAATTTCTATAGAAGCCACTGAATCATGAACGGGATCAATTGGGAAAGACTTCAGGAAAACCGGAAGAAGACCGGATTCCTTACGAACCACAGAACCCTTGAATGAAAGTAAGCCCATTGCAGGCTCGCCGGGAGAATTTGTAATCCGTACAGGATTCCAGTTAAGCGCGTAATTATACGAATCGGAGGAATTCTGCGACAATCCTGACAAAGCTGAATTACATAAAGAAAATCCGAGAATCAGGATTACAAAGAGTCTGATGGTTTTACGCATAAATTATTCTGTAACTGATGAACAGACATGATTCCGTTTAAAAAGGTTGCCGCGAAACAAAATTGTTTGATTTTTTCCGGCAGCGATAATTTAAACGGTTCTATTCAGTTAATATTGTTAATATCTTTAAACGTAGGCAGGTCTTTCACAAGCAGTCAGTCTTTTGTAAATGGCTGTTTCCGGGTAATCAAATTTTTTGTAATATTGTAACCTTTAACCCAATGATTCAGGGGAAAGTATAATTTGCATGTTGAAAAAATCCAAAGTAAAATTTCTCTTTATCTTTTTTATATTTACTTGTGAAAGTTTTGCACAGGATCCCCATTTTTCCCAATTTTATGCAAATCCACTCTATTTGAATCCTGCAATGGCTGGCTTAACAGTATGTCCGCGGGCGATTGTCAACTACCGTAATCAGTGGCCTGGATTTGGAAAGACATTTATTACATATAATTTTTCTTATGATCAGTATGTAAATGTTCTCCATGGCGGAGTGGGTTTGTTGGTTACCGCCGACCGTGCAGGCGGGGGAAACCTGAATACAACGGTTATCAGTTTGATGTATGCTTATAAATTTAACATCACAAGTAGGTTACAGGCGAGTGGCGCATTAAAGGTTGGCTATTACCAGCGACGGTTGGTTTGGGAAAACCTTCAATTTGAGGATATGATTGATAATCAGGGAGGATTTATTCTGCCGACAAGAGAAAAACAGCCGGATAACCCCACCATAGGTGCGCCAGATTTCTCAACTGGAATTTTCCTTTCTTATGACGACTTCGTTTATGGTGGAATAACCGTTGATCATCTCACACAACCCAAAATCGGGTTTTATGCTGATAATGCAACGCAGTTGCCAATGAAATTCACTGTTCACATTGGCTCGGTTATCAACCTGCATAAAAATGGCAGCGCAACTGATGAAAGAGAGTTCTCACTTTCTCCAAATATTCTTTACCAGCAGCAGTTTAATTACCGTCAAATCAATATCGGCTTGTATCTTACTATTGATCCTTTCGTGGGCGGCGTGTGGTTCCGACACAATTTCAGCAATCCCGACGCTGTAATTCCAATGATTGGCTTTCATTATGAAAACCTGCGTGTTGGTTACAGTTATGACTACAGTGTAAGTCAGTTGAGTGGAACTTCCGGAGGCTCTCATGAGGTATCGGCTTCATGGCAATTTCCTTGTATTGAAAAAAGAAGACATATCAGGGCAATAAAATGCCCACGATTTTAGTTATATATTTGCAAAAATTTTCACCACATGAAAATTAAAAGTGTTTTTCAGGTTTGCGCCTTGGCTGGGGTTATCTTTATGGCTGGTGCATGTAAAAAAAACGGAAGCTCGCGTTCCACCGGATGGGAGTACAACAATTCCAAGAATGGAGGTTTTGAAAAAAGACAGTTCACGGAACAGCAAACCGGTCCGGGATTGGTTTTTATTGAAGGCGGTACTTTCGCAATGGGAAATACCCAGGATGATGTGATGTTCGATTGGAACAACAGTCCACGAAGGGTTACAGTCACAAGTTTTTATCTCGATGAAACAGAGGTTCGCAATCTCGATTACCTCGAATATTTATATTGGCTCGACAGGGTCTATTCCTTAAATTATCCGGGAGTTTATCGTAAAGCATTACCCGATACATTGGTTTGGAGGCAAAAACTTGCTTATAACGAACCGCTCGTTGAGTATTATTTTCGCCATCCGGCTTATCGCGACTATCCTGTTGTCGGGGTTTCATGGGTTCAGGCTAACGATTATTGCCAGTGGCGAACCGACCGCGTTAATGAGATGATTCTTATACAGCGGGGAATACTTAAAATGGATCCTGATCAGTCAAATGAAAAAAACTTTAATACCGAAGCCTACCTTGCCGGTCAATATGAAGGAGCAATTGACAGACTGCTTCCTGATCTCAACCCAAAGGGTAAAGGCACCAGGAACGTGAAAATGGAAGATGGGATCCTTCTTCCTCAATACAGACTTCCAACTGAAGCAGAATGGGAATTTGCATGCGTTGGTCTTATAGGGAACACTCATTACGAAAGGGTTGTTGAACGGAAAAACTATCCTTGGAACGGTAATTATGTGCGAACAAACGAATCAAGATATTACGGAAGTTTCATGGACAATTTCAAACGGGGCAAAGGAGATTATATGGGCGTTGCAGGCAACCTCAATGACGGCGCCGATATTCCAGCGGCTTGCGGTTCATATTTCCCGAATGACTATGGCTTATACAATATGGCAGGAAATGTAAGCGAGTGGGTACTTGATGTGTATCGTCCGTTAAACTCATATGAAGTCTCCGATCTTCGTCCATTCCGTGGTAATGTATTCAAAACTCCTGAACGTGACGCCGAAGGTTTTCTTGCGCCAAAGGATAGTCTTGGCCGTATGAAATACCGTGATATCACCCCTGGAGAGGCGTTGAACAGGAAAAACTACCGTAAAGCCGACAACATTAATTATATGGATGGCGATTTTGCATCGAATCTGGATAACTGGAAAGAAACCGGCGCTGATTCAATAGGTTCTACCAACCGTATGTATGATTATAGTATCAGTTCGCTCATCACAGATCACGCCAGGGTTTATAAAGGAGGTAGCTGGAAAGACCAGGCATTTTATTTGAGTCCGGGTTCTCGCCGGTTTCTTGGTGAAAATGAAACCTCCGACGCTATTGGTTTCCGTTGTGCCATGACCCGCGTTGGCGGATCAATTCCTGGAAAATAAGCGCCAGAAGTCATCGAAACTATCTATTCCCGATTCCTCGAAAATCCGGCAATTTCTACCGATAGCCGGAACATTAAGCCTGGATCCATCTTTTTTGCTCTTCATGGAGAAAATTTCAATGGAAACGATTTTGCTGTCAGAGCTATTGAAGATGGAGCTTCATGCGCAGTTGTTGATGATTCAAAATATGCCGGCAGGGATGGATTCATTGTAGTTAAAAATGTCCTTGAATCTTTACAACAACTGGCGCTACATCACCGCAAACAGTTCAACATTCCGGTTATTGCCATTACCGGCACAAATGGTAAAACAACTACCAAGGAGCTTGTTAATGCCGTTTTATCCCGGAAATTTAAAACTCTCGCCACTACAGGAAATCTGAATAACCATATCGGCGTTCCGTTAACCTTGCTGAAACTGAATCAGGAAACTGAAATAGCGGTAATCGAATTTGGGGCAAATCATCCGGGCGAAATTGATTTCCTGTGTCAAATCGCAGCTCCTGATTTTGGCATTATCACCAACATCGGGAAAGCGCATCTCGAGGGATTCGGCAGTTTTGAAGGCGTGATTCGTACAAAAACCGAAATGTACCGGTATATCAAAGAGAAGAACGGAACTATTTTTATCAATTCGGATGATACTATTTTACAGGAGCATTCATCCCGAATCAGTAATGTCAGCTATGGCGCTGCGCCGGCAAATCTTGTCTCCCTTGAAATCCATGCTGAACCTTTTGCAAGAGTTTCAATGTTATTCCACGGCAATCAAAAGGCGACTATTCAATCAAACCTTTACGGACTTTACAACTCTTACAACATTCTTGCCGCTGCCTGTATCGGTCAGTACTTTGGCGTTTCTGTTGCTGAAATCAAAACAGCAATCGAGGATTACCATCCTGTTAATAACCGCTCACAGGTTGTCAATACCGGAAAAAACATCTTGATTCTCGACGCTTACAACGCAAACCCTGACAGCATGGCGGCAGCTTTAACCTCCTTTGCCGGCTCCAGCTATCCTGAAAAAACTGTTATTCTCGGCGATATGCTTGAACTTGGCGCCGCCGCAGATGAAGAACATCGCCGGATTCTGGAATCACTTGACATGTTTAATTTTCAACATGTTTATCTTGTCGGTTCTGTTTTTACTCGCATCAATACCCGCCGTGAGTTCATCTGTTTTCACGACAGCGACCTGGCAAAGATGTGGTTTGATCATCACAAGATCGAAAATTCCACTATTCTGATTAAAGGATCAAGGGGAATCAGGCTGGAAAAGGTGGTTGAAACTTTGTGAGCAAACACGCTTATCAGAAATCTGAACTATATTTTGAAATACAATGTTATAGGATTAATGTCGGGAACGAGTCTGGATGGACTTGACATTGCTTTCTGCGAATTTGAAAAAGTGGACGAGCATTGGAATTATTCTATTTTGCATGTTGAAACGATTCCATATTCTGCCGAATGGCGTCGGCGGCTTTCCACTCTTGAATCTTCTTCAGCGTTTGAATTTGTTGCCGCTGATGTTGAGTATGGTCATCTTCTTGGAAAGCTCACAAGGGATTTCGTTGAGAAATTTCAGTTGAAACCCAATTTCATTGCCTCTCATGGACACACGATTTTTCATCAGCCGGAAAAAAGAATAACCTCCCAGATTGGTCGCGGTTCGGCTATTGCAGCAGAAACCGGACTCCCTGTAATTTGCGATTTCAGATCGTTGGATGTAGCTCTGGGCGGACAGGGAGCGCCGCTGGTTCCTATCGGCGATCAGCTTCTTTTTGGTCATATTGAATACTGTCTGAACCTCGGCGGATTTGCAAACATTTCATTTCAACATGCCGATCGGCGTATTGCTTTTGACGTTTCACCTGCCAACATTGTGCTGAATTACCTTGCCAGACTAGCGGGCTGTGAATATGATCAAGATGGTCGGCTTGCAAGCGAGGGAAAAATCAACCGACAATTATGCGAAGCCTTGAATTCACTGGCATTTTACCACACTCCGCCGCCTAAATCGCTTGGCAAAGAATGGGTTGTCAACCATATATTTCCCATCCTTACCGATCAGCAAATCCCGATAAATGATTTGCTTGCCACATTTTGTGAGCATATCGCCATTCAGGTAGCTCTATCAGCGCCGGGAAGTCATTCGGACAGACTAATGATAACCGGCGGCGGAGCGCTCAATTCATTTCTCATCAGCCGGATTCGCAGCTATACAAAACCACAGATCATCATCCCCGATATCAACACTATAAATTACAAGGAGGCGCTGATTTTTGCCTTTCTCGGCGTTTTACGATGGCGTTATGAGGATAACTGTATGAAGAGTGTTACCGGCGCCATCAGGGATTCCTCAGGGGGAGCGGTTTATTAAATTGTTGCCAGCCAGGCGAAGAAACGACTAAAACAACGACAAACTTACATAATAACTTCGGTAGTGGCGCGCACCACATAAATATCAGCCAGATTTATAGAGTGAAAACCTTTTCGGTAATTACCCAAAATTGGTAACTTTACAAAAAATAAAACTATGGGACGAAATACATCAGTTTCTCTGGGTAATTACTTTGAAAACTTTGTTGATGGCAGAGTTTCTGAAGGTAGATTTAAAAATGCAAGCGAAGTTATTCGAGCAGGTTTGAGATTATTAGAAGAAGAGGAAACCAAAATAATCGCTCTTAAAAAAGCAATTAATGAAGGAATTGATAGTGGAATTGCAGAAAACTTTAATCCTAAGCAACACCTTGAATCTTTGAAAACAAAAAAAAGAGATGTATAAATATTTTCTTACGAATAAGGCTGTTGAAGATTTATCAAAAATTTGGGAATACACTTACGAAGTTTGGTCGGAAAATCAAGCCGACAAATATTACCATGAGTTATTGAATGATTGTCAGGAATTTGCCGAAAATCAAACTTTAGGCAGGAATTATGATGAAATGAATAAAGAAATATTTGGATTTAAATCTGGTCAGCATCTTATGTTTTATAGGATTATAAATACAACTAAAATAGAAATTAATAGAATTTTACACTCGAGAATGGATTTAAAAAATAGAATTCAGAAATAAAAATACAGTTAACAATCAGGGCTTAAATGCAGCCGCCAGACTACACTCAACCTTTACTATCTTTTTCTGTTTTTTGTATTGCGCTGTTTCTAAAATGACATATCAACAAACCCTCGATTATCTTTACGCACAGTTGCCGATGTATCATCGGCTTGGCGCCCAGGCTTATAAAGCAAATCTCGATAACACAATCGCCCTTTGCAACCTGCTTGGAAATCCGCAGGATTCTTTTAAAACTATTCACGTTACCGGAACAAACGGGAAAGGTTCAGTTTCACATTTACTTGCATCCATCCTCCAGATGGGCGGATTCAAGACAGGACTTTACACTTCGCCGCACCTCAAAGATTTCAGGGAACGAATCAGAGTAAACGGGAAAAAGATTGAGCGAAGCTACGTCTCTCAATTCATCGAGAAATACCGCGACAAAACAGAGCAGATTAAACCCTCTTTCTTCGAGCTTACAGTTGGAATGGCTTTCGACTATTTCCGGGATCAAAAGGTTGATATCGCTGTGATCGAAGTGGGGCTGGGCGGCAGGCTCGATTCTACCAACATTATTAATCCGCTGCTGTCGGTTATTACTAATATCAGTTTGGATCACACTCAATTTCTTGGCGATACGATTGAAAAAATTGCCCTGGAAAAAGCCGGTATCATCAAGCCTGGCGTACCGGTAATAATCGGCGAAACACAAGCTCAAACAAAGAAAATGTTTCAAAAAACCGCTAAAAGGCAGAAATCGGAAATCATTTTTGCAGACCAGTTATTTACGATCGGAAAACAGAAGTTTTATGGGAAATATCGCGATAAACAATTGGTTGACATTAATTACGACCAAGAGCTATTTCTGGAAAATATTGTTTTCCCTCTCGCCGGTCAATATCAGTTAAAGAATATCATTACAGTTATTGCCGCTTGTGAGAAAATTAATTTTGATGGGTTGAGCTTAACTGAGGAGAATGTCCGTCAGGGAATTGCCAATGTGATTATAAACACCGGACTACACGGACGCTGGCAGGTATTAAGCGCTAACCCGCTCACAATATGCGACACAGGGCATAACGAGGGCGGACTTAGGGAGGTACTATCGCAAATTGCGGCAACCCCTCACCGGCAGTTACATTTTGTATTCGGCGTTGTTAATGATAAAAACCTTGTTCCGATACTGCCAATGCTCCCTAATAATGCGACCTTTTATTTTTGCAAACCCGACATTCCGCGGGGACTTGACGCACAGATTTTACATAGTCAGGCTGTTACCGCTGGTTTGCGTGGAAACGCCTACAATTCTGTAAAAGAAGCGTTAAAGATTGCTCAGGAAAACGCCGGAGTCGACGATTTGGTTTTTATTGGAGGAAGTACGTTTGTGGTGGCGGAGGTTGTGCAATAGCGAAATAAAAAAAGATTGAAAAGATTGGTTTTTCAGCAGAATACCGAAGGGATGACATGATTGCAGAAAGAGATATTATTAGTCCTAATAACGATCAATTTGTTTAAAGCAGATACGCAGTTTGGAAAATTCAGGCAACTATGAAAATTATTTTAAATAATAATCAGGAAGAATTTAGCAGCGATATTCTAACAATATCAGAATTGCTGACTTTGAAGAATTTTACTTTTAAAATGCTCGTTATAAAAATTAACGGAAAGCTGGTAAAGAAAACGGAGTATAATTTTGCTACTATAATTGATGGCGACGAAGTACATGTTCTTCATCTGATTTCCGGCGGCTAACAAACAATCACATTCGCTATTTCCCATTTCGCTACTTTGCCAACTCGCTATTTAACATTTTTCTCCAGCAATATTTCCACTACCACATTCGCCTGCATATTTGCTACTATCCCCACCCTTGGCGCCAGAGGAGGCAAATCGGAACCTATTTCTGAAATTTCATCGCCGCAAATATGGATGTTATCAACCCGGCGATAGTGAATGAGCTCATTTTTTCCCCACCCTGCCATTCCAATACCAATCACAAGCGGTATAGAAGGAAATTTGTCAAGCATGGTTTCAATCAGCATCTCTTTTTCAGCAGCCATATCAAAAGCTTCAACTACAACATCGCAGCCTGCGAATAACGCAGCGAAGTTCTCTTTCGTAATCTTCACATCAGAGGCAACAACATTTATTAGAGGATTTATCCTGGCGATGTTGGATTTAAGAGCCGGAGCCTTTTTCTGATCAATTTGATCGTAAAAATAGCACTGCCGGTTAAGATTGCTCTCGCTTATCACATCGAAATCAGCTATTACCAGTGTACCAACGCCGATTCTTGCCAACGCTACCGCACAGTTCGATCCCAGTCCGCCGCATCCGGCAATGCCAACTTTTTTGCCGCTTAATATGGTTTTAATCTCTTCAAAAGTCATGTCAAATCTTATTATAATAGGAATCCCGCTCAACAGGAACTCTCTTAACCTCTGAAATCAGCTCCTTCATCTCCGAAACGGTCATGCGGGGATTCTGATCTTCGGCGCCGGCAAGAGAATAAATTCTTGTGGAATCATTGATAGTTCCATCCATATCGTCCACTCCAAACGAAAGGGCAACCTGCGCCAGTTTCCGCCCAACTGCGGGCCAGTAAGCTTTAAGGTGAGGGAAATTATCCAGGTAAATCCGCGCAACTGCATACATTTTCATATCCTCAACCACTGATACTTCCGCAATGTCCGACATTTCATTGTTTGCATTTCTGAACTTCAGCGGGATAAAGGCATTGAACCCTCCGGTAATATCCTGAAGGTTTCTCAGTTTTTCGAGATGGTCAATTCGCTGAGCATAGTTTTCGATATGTCCATAAAGCATTGTAGCATTAGAAGGAATTCCATGACGATGCGCGGCTTGATGAATTTCAAGCCACCGGCTGCCTTTAGATTTCATCCCGCATATTTGATTTCTGATACTTTCATCAAAAATTTCCGCTCCGCCGCCAGGAATTGAATCCAATCCGGATGCTTTCAGAAACTCCATGCCATCGTCAACAGAAATATCCGATTTGCGGAACATGTAATCCAGCTCCACCGCCGAATAAGCCTTCAGATGCAGATTGGGTCGAATCGCTTTAATCTGTTTAAGTAAATCGCCATAGTATTTTATATCTCTATCGGGATGAACTGCTCCGGTGATATGCAGTTCCCTGACAGCGCCATCCTGTTGATTAACCTTATCAAGAATTTCCTCCGTAGTCAACTCCCATTGAGTATGGCTGAAATGGTGAGAGTAGGAACAAAACCTGCATCGGTTTACACAAATATTGGTTGGTTCGATATGAAAATTTCTAATAAAGTAGGCGTTATTGCCGTTTTTGCGAATACGCGCCTGATTTGCCAGCGAACCGAGAAACCCCAATTCGGCATGGTTGAATAGGAAAATACCTTCATCGGAGGTCACCCTGATTCCGTTGGCGACTTTGGCGGAAATCTCTTTCAAAGGGCTTGAAATGTCAAGGGAATCTATCATCGGGTTCAATCCTTCATTTTTGTTATTCATGCTGATTTTTGGGAAAAAGCAATTTTATTTTTTTATAAATTTTCTAACCATTGATTTTTCTCCATCCATGAGGACTACAAAATAGAGCCCCGCTGAAAGATTGTTTATGTCAATCGAAAAGTCCAAATCTGGAGGATTATTCCTGAAATTAACCTGCTTCATCAGATTTCCAAACAGATCGGAAATAGTGATTTTTACTTCACCGGTACTAATGGGAAGCAGCCGGATGTTAAGTATATCAGTTACCGGATTCGGATAGACTTCAACCCTGGTATCTTTTGTATGATTATTCACCGACAATGCCCATCCATTTACCGACATTACGTTTGCATTTACAGGATCCAGCCATGGTTTCAACTGCTCAACTGAATCGGCGCCATTTTTATCCCAGTGATAGGCAAACATTCCATAGTAATCGGGCAAACCCAGTTTGGATGAATCGCATTGTGAATCGCCTCCGGTAAGTGTCCCGACTATCCTGCCCTGCGTGTCAAAAAGCGGCGAGCCGGATGATCCCGGTTCGGTTGTGCCATGCCCGTTTGCAGTTTCCGCCCAAACTACCCGCCAATGCGCCAGTTTACTGTCTCCAGACCAATATGCCGGTTGAAGAGGAGTTTTATAGGTTGACACTTTTTTTATATCCCCCTGTGGATGATGTATTGAAACCCCTGAAGTACTTGGAGTAGTCACCCTGCTCCATCCGTTATAATAAACATTAAATGAGTCGGGAATTGCGGATTCGAGAAGTACAAGAAAAAAATCGGATCCATCAGCGCCTTCATTGCCGCCATTTGCAATTTTGGTAGCGCCGGTCATAGAACTCAAATATGGTTCGGCAACAGGATTCGGACAAGAGCCGCCTTCATAATTAAAATAAAATATCCATTGGCTTATATCCAGCGTCGATGACTTTTTTCCGCAATGATCCGCTGTGAGGATATATGGTTTCCCATCATTTAAGGTATTGTTGACCACCGAACCTGTACAAAACAGAGTCGCTAAGCCTCGTTTTACCTGGATTCTGGTCACACTCCGCTTTTGTAACTTCCATGCCGAACCTTCATTACAATTCACATTAACTTCACAAGCGCCGGATGAGCCGAATCCGGTATTCACGCCGTCGGGTTGCCCGTATCCACGGTATGCCCAGGCAATTTCCGAAATATGAAGGAGTGGCAATGGAGTTCCAACGGGGGCATTGTATTCGAGCGTAAGTTTATCGCCGTTGATCAATCCTGTGGCAAAAGTTGAATGTTTATTGTTATTCAACGATGTGAATGCTCCAAGCGCCTGAGTTCGTTGGGAATTGTAAACAAACAACTTCGCCCCGGCAGGCATTTCGAAACGATCAAAATATAAAGTTAACCCCAAAGCGCCCGGGGCATTTATTGTGATGCGCCAGATTTCTGTCACATTTTCGATAGCGCGACTCTGCTGTATAGAACTTACTCCGATATCAACAGGGATATTAATTGCAAACCTGTAAGGAACCGGATTCAATTGATCCTCGGCAAGAACAGATTCCAGCGCAGGCGCATTCACGGTCACCATGTTTCCATCATCCTGAGGTAGCGCTAATGAAAAACTTTGAGGCACGCCTCCGGTTTGTAATTGCGCTGATGCATCTGGCGTAAAATAAAAAATAAAGAGTAAAAAAAGGAATGCCGGAACGCTTATTTTCAAATTCATACACTATTTATAGTTAATGGATTACTGATATTTTATATTCTGAAATTGTTCCGTCGCCGCTGATTTTCAATACGTAGAAACCCTGCGGAATATCCCGGACATCCAATGCCGGAATTTCCTGATCGGCAAAGATTTGCCAGGTTTTTATGAACGTTCCAGGTAAACTAATCAGTTCTACTTTTATGGCTGAATGGAGATTTACCTGACTTTTGATCCGGATGAAATCTGAGGCGGGATTCGGAAAGACCGAGAAACGGGAATTATTTTCAAGGGGGCCGATGCCAACTGTTGAAGTTATGGAAATGTCGTCAATCATAAAAATAAACCCGTTATCAGTTACGCATTGGATTCCAATGTAAACATCCTGGTTGGCGTAATTTGTAAGATTGTAGGTTTTGCGAGTCCAAACTGATGGCGCAACTTCCGGTTCAACAATCAAAGGAATAAAACTGACAGGATTTATGTCGGTGTTTGAAACCGCAACGCGGTACTTTTCATCTCCCCAGGTGTTATTGTATGTTCTTGCCCAAAACTCAATTTGCGGATCAACGCCGAGGCTCATTTTCGGAGAGATCAGCCATTTATTGTTTGGATTGAGCGGCGGCGTGGTTGAAAAACTACAGCCAAGCTTCTGTCCCGAATGAGCTGTCATGTTAACCAGCGGCGGATTTGTTGTTGCCGGGTTGAAACAAATATATGCCATTGGCAAATAGTTATTTGGGAAGGTGACTCCCTGAATGCCGTAAGTATCGCCTCCTCCGGCGTCAGTCAATGTCCAGGGAGTGAACGTCATCGTAAAATCGGCAAGCGATTCGAAATCAAGGGACATTGAAGATGGATAACCGGTAACGGTAATAAATGATATTTTCGTAAGCGAATCGCTTGAAACGTTATTGCTCACCTTTAATTTTACACTGTAAACGCCGGGAGTTGCATATCTGATATTCCCGGGATTTTGGATTATAGCCGAATTGGGCGAACCTCCCGTGAACGACCAAATCCATGAAGCAGGCAATCCTGACGACTGGTCGGAAAAGTTAACGGGCTCGCCAACCCTGACGGTGGTTTTATCCGCCGAAAAATCAGCCGTCAGCATTGAAGAAGCATCGGGTTTGATTTCGAGGTCGTCAATCATCATCAGAAAATGATCGTTGGAAACACATTGAATTGCAACATACACTTTCTGATTGTTGTATGCTGCGAGGTTGAACGCCATTCTTGTCCAGTTGATGGTTGTTTGCAAAGGGTTGGCGCCTGAAATCACCGTAAAACTTGACGGGTTATTATCTGTGATCGAAACAGCCACTTTGTAGCTGTCAAGTCCCCAGGTAGCGCTGTAAGATTTTATCCAGAACAGGAAACTGCCGTTCACCCCCAGTTGCACCTGCGGCGAGATGAACCAGTCGTTATTTGCCGGCGGATTGGAGGAGAAACAAGCTCCGAACCGTTGTCCGCCGTGGGGTTGAATGGCAGGATCGGAAGCCATTGACGGCGTTACCAGTGCGGGATTAAAACAGAGAAACGCCATTGGTTCATTCTGATGCGGAAAACTATAGCCATCAATGCTGTATGTATCTTGTTTATCAACATCCTGAACAGTCCAGTCATTAAATGTTAGCGAAAAATCGGCTACATTTTCGAAATCCATCTTATATCCAGTGGGCGTAGGAGGTGAAGGCGTAAGTCCAAAAATAGCGCGTTGTGAATATGAAAAATCTGTTGTGTCCAGAGTAAGGTTATCAAGTGAAAAATAGCCGTTCAGATTACTTTCAAATCCCCAGTTGATATGAAAGGAATCGCTTCCCTGGTACCCATCGCATACGAAAAAGTGTTGCCGGGTTCCATTGAAGTTAAAGCCCGAATATAACACCGGATGAGCGGCGTCAAGTTCGGCTTTCAACATGTTCTGCCATTCCGTTGCAGTATAGGAAGCCCGCTCTTTCCAGACTGCGATTTTCGGGTATCCGAAATATTTGATCAGGGCTGTGTCAAGGTCGGCTTCAAGAGAAGTTGACGTTGTTGAACCGTAGTTCATGTTTTGCGCCACTCCGCAATGATATATAATTGTTGCTACGTCAGTGTTTGCAGAAGTCAGGCTGTCGGGCATGCCGCTCCAGTTATAATTGGCGGCGCCGAAATTTGCATATTGAACGCCATATTTCGGATGTTGATAACCATGTTCGCCAATTCCATGAGCGGGATATGCGTAATATTTCAGGATTTGCGCCATGGCGATTGCGCCGGCTCCTGCGGGTGTGTGCAAACAGCTTGCATGCGAGGCGGTATCGGTAGGACAGGAGGTATTATAAAAACACCCCTGACTCCAAACGGAGTGCAACAATGGGGCGACGCTTTTTACCGACCGGTCATTGCCGGCAGTTAAATTGACTGTGTTAACCAATTGTTTCTGCGATCTGAAACCCGACTGCCCAAACAAATTGCCCTGAACAATCAGGATGAGCAGCATGGGTAAATATCTGACGATGGACTTCATTTTTCGGAAGATTAATTGAATACAAAAGTACGCTTTTCCTGTAAACAGGCACAGCGACGCTATTGAATGTATATCGGTTATAAGTCAACTCCGGATTCAAGGAAACCCTGTTTTCCTGAACCGTTTTTCAGCAAAATAAGAAGTAACATGAGCCATGCGACATACCAGACTCCATAGCGTTTTCCACCTGCCGAATCCGTTGCGTACATCGGCGTAATTCTTTTCTCCGCGCAACACTTTCCCGAATGCCCGCCAGGCGCGATTGCTGTCGTTTACAAACCGGTGAATTTTCATCGGAAAGGTGTTGAACAGATTTTTTATCCGGTTGGCTTCAAGCAGTTCGGTCATCAAATCCTGATTTACGGCTTTTGAATATGACAATAGCGACGGCGCAGAACAGTTGAGATAACTGATACAAGCTTCAGCCGCAAGTTTTCCGCTTCGGATTGCATAATAAATTCCTTCGCCGGTTAAAGGATCGGTGAGACCGGCGGCATCGCCAGCCACAATCGCCCGTCCGTTATGAAAGTTGCCTCGCTTCACCCGAACAGGTATAGACCACGACTTCAGCGATGTGGTTTCAATAACGGCGATACCACTTTTTTCAAGATAAATGAGAAACTTCTGGTAATAATCCATCATCCATTTGGAAAGGGAAGCCGGACCTCCGACGCCCAATGACAGATGGTCGCCTTTAGGAAACACCCAGCCATATCCGCCGGGGAAAGCGCCCCAATCAAGAAATACGGTATCGGAATATCTTTTCAGAGAGATTGCATCAACCCGAATTTCTGCTTCCCATGCAAGTCCGGGCTTAATATCTTTCCACAATTTCGCCGAACGTGCAACGGCTCCGGTTGCTCCTTCGGCGCCAATAACGAGAAATGAAGTAAAAGTTCGATTCCGGGTAAAAACATTGACATAAGAGTCGTGTAATTCCACACTGGTTACCTTTTCTCCGAATTGCACCTTGGCGCCTGCCTCAACTGCTTTTTCAAGAAGATAGCCATCAAATTTATCACGCATAGTGCAATAAATCAATGGATATTCCGAGGTGCGGGAAAATACTTTATCAAAGCCTGATGAAAAAATGAAGGTGTGAATTTTAGTTTCAACAACCGGAGAAACATCAAATGGTATTTCGGATAAAATCTTATGAGTTAGTCCGGCTCCACAAACCTTGTATCTTGGAAATTCCGATTTTTCGAGGATTTGAACGGAGACGCCAGCCTTTGCCAGTTGGTATGCGGCAATAGATCCGGCAGGACCGGCGCCTGCAATAATAACGTCGGCATCTTTGGTCATTTGGAAAACAACGGGGAAATGAAAACTAAAGAAGTTGAAGCGTTTCGTTCAGCAGTTTCTCTTTGTTAAGCGGCGACACGCCAACTTCCTCACAAACCAGTCCTCCGGCAAGATTTGAAATGTAGGCGATTTCATAAGGCGACCTTTCCAAAGCGAGACACAAGGAAGCCACTGTTATTACTGTATCGCCGGCTCCGGAAACATCGGAAATACTTCTAAGATGGGCAGGGAAAAATTTGGCGACATCCTCTTTGCGCTCTTTATAACTGATTAGTACTCCCTTTTCCGACATTGTAACGAGAATATACTTACAACCGAGCTTTTTTCGCAACATTTCAGCTCCTTCAATAACAGACTGGTTATCTGATAATTCTGTATCAAGATTAAGTCCATCTTTTAACTCTTTGAGATTGGGTTTAAACAAGGTTACATTTCGATAAGCGAGGAAATTCTTTTTCTTTGGGTCAACGGTAACAGGAATTTTTAAATCATTGGCGCGTTTAACCACCTCATTGATCAGCCACGAGTTTATTACCCCTTTATCATAATCCTGGAAGATGATACAGTCAATTTTGATTTTAGATATGATTTTTTCGATTGAACGAAGCAGCGCTTTCTGATCAGTTTCGGCAAGTTCATCTTCCATTTCCTCATCCACACGCAGCATCTGGCATGAATTGCCGAAGATTCTGTATTTGGTTGTGGTTAATCGTTTATTGCTCCTGACAATACCGGTATCGCTGATATTCTCATTTTTAAGCAATTCAATAAACTGATCGCCTTTCGCATCCTGTCCTATAACCGAACAAAGGATTGGTTTGGCGCCGAGCGCCCGAACATTCATGGCTACATTGGCGGCGCCGCCCATACGGTTTTCACGTTTTCGTAATACAACGATTGGAATTGGAGCTTCCGGTGAAATACGTTCGACCTTTCCCCACAGGTAGGAATCAATCATCACGTCACCTATAACCATGATGTTCAAGTTGTTGAAATCATCAAAAAGTCTTCGAATACTTGTTTCTCTCAGCATTGTTTCAAATTAAAATGATGCGACTTCATTAAGATGATAATCGGCAATGGTCTTAATATGTTTGTTTTTTTCATCAATATTTATGCGTCCGTCCATCAACCTGATAATCCGGTGAGCATGTTGAGCGATATCTTCCTCGTGGGTGACAATGATTACTGTATTTCCCATTTTATGAATCTCTTCAAGCAATCCAAGAATTTCAATCGAAGTTTTGGAATCAAGATTTCCGGTAGGTTCATCAGCGAGGATAATTGATGGATGATTTACAAGGGCGCGGGCAATAGCAACGCGCTGCCGCTGCCCTCCCGACAATTCGTTTGGACGGTGTTCCATCCTGTCGCCCAGCTTAACCTCTTCGAGAGTTTGCTTTGCCTGTTCCATTCTTTTTACTTTGCCAATCCCGGCATAAATCAATGGCAACATCACGTTTTCGAGGGCAGTGGAACGAGGTAAAAGGTTAAATGTTTGAAAAACAAAACCAATTTGTCGGTTCCGGATTTCAGCGAGGTCGTTGTCATCCATTTTACTAACATCCTCATTATTTAACATATATCTCCCACTGGTTGGAGTATCAAGGCAACCAAGGATATTCATCAGGGTTGATTTTCCTGAACCCGAAGGACCCATCAGCGCAACAAACTCGTTTTTATTGATAACCAAGGATACTTCTCGCAGCGCTTCAACGAGGATAGTCCCGATTTTATATGTCTTGACTATTTTATCGAGACGGATAACTTCTTTCTCCATAAATAAAATTTTAAAAACGCATAACGAAATCTTCTTTACTTAATTCCTCTTTAAAAAATACAATCCCGAGGTGAAATAAATCAATGCTTACTTTTACCCGGTGATGTTGGCAGATAGTATTCCATGCTTCGGCCATTCCGGCTGACCAATGAATATCATCAAAAATAAAAACGGTTCCCGGATGAATATGTTGCAAACATTGTTCAAAATAGGCAAGGGTAGGTTCTTTGCGATGATTTCCATCAAAAAAAACGATGTCGGGCGAAGGAATTTGATTCAGGACTATCGATAATTTCTCCCCAAATTCCCCGGTTATTACCTGAATATTTTTCAATCCGCTCTTTTCAAAATTTTCACGGGCAATATTTGCCGAATCAATACACCCCTCAATGGTTAAAACCCTGCTATCGGGCGAAGCAAGCGAAAAATACATGGCGCTGATCCCCAGAGATGTTCCCAATTCCAATATCGTTGTTGGGTTAAGCCATTTAACCAGCCGGAAAATTAATTCTCCTTTTTTCCGGCTTACCGCTGAATGACGCGCGATATCGCTTACCCTTACAAACCTTTGATCGCGGAAGGCGTCTTTGCAATGGGCGCCAAGATCCTTTCGTTTAATAAAACGAGATACCGTTTCGAGTTCTTTTCTTTGTTTGTTCACAACCCTGTACTGCGCATATTCATGCCCATTCTGAAGAACATTATTATAAAAACTATAAACGAATGGGGAATGAATATGATACTTCGATTTTGCCCTTACTACATGCCTCAGAAAGGCAATTGCAGTTTCGACCTGCCTGTTCATGCTCCGAAAAATAAGGCTGCAAAGGTAGCGTAAATCCCCATACCGACAACTTTGACGCATCAATAACCGTTTAGTTACAACAAGGAAAAACCGAGTAGTGGAATTTATTACTTTTGCACTCCAAACCGCTTTATGTCAAAACCTGTTATTCAGAGAATTTCTGATTTTTTTTCTCTGGTAAAGATTGCCCACACCATTTTTAGTCTGCCGTTTGCCCTGATTGGATTTTCTCTTGCGTTACGGCAAACAGGAGAGCCATTTACTTTCAGACCATTAGCGCTTATTCTGCTTTGTGTGTTTTTTGCCCGCAATGCCGCTATGGGGTTTAACCGGTACGCGGACAGGGATATTGATAAAAAAAATCCACGCACCTCTTTGCGTGAGATTCCGAATAATGTAATAAAACCTTCATCAGCTCTGGCTTTTGTGATTATTAATGCCATCCTGTTCATCGCCACCTCGTATTTTCTGAATGAGCTGTGTTTTATGCTGTCTCCAGTTGCACTTATTGTTGTTCTGGGATACAGTCTCACCAAAAGGTTTACCTCTCTTTCACATCTTGCGCTCGGTCTGGGATTATCGCTGGCTCCAATCGGCGCGTATATAGCCATTACCGCCCGGTTCGATTTACTGCCGTTAATCTATTCCTTTGTTGTTGTTTTCTGGGTTTCAGGGTTTGATATCCTTTATGCGCTCCAGGATATTGAATTTGACAAATCGCAGAAACTCCGCTCACTGCCGGTTGCACTCGGAAAGAATCATGCGCTGATATTATCTGCCGCGCTGCATCTGTTTGCGATAGCATTGGTAATTGTTGCCGGATTTGCGGGGCAGTTTGGATACCTCTACTGGATTGGCGGCGCCATTTTTTCGATCCTTCTAATCTATGAACATTTCCTTGTTAAGCCCACGGATATCTCACGAGTCAATCTCGCATTTGCTACAATGAATGGCATGGCGTCGGTACTTTTTGCCGGATTTGTGATTGCGGATTTGTTCTGGAAATAATTAGGTTACTGCGAAAAGGAAACAATTTTGAGTTTAGTAGTCAAGGCTAAATAATGTAACTTTGTATGTCATTGAATTAAAATTGAAACACAATGAAATTTGTTGATATAAGGAACGATATAGCATTTCGTAAAATTTTCGGAAACGAGAACAGGAAAGAGATTCTCATTTCCTTTCTTAATGCAGTTCTGAAACTTGAAAAAGGCAGAAAAATTAAAAGTATTGAAATACTTGACCCTTATCAATTTCCACGCATTAAAGGGCAAAAAGCTTCAATAATTGACGTTCGTGCAAAAGACGAAAACCATAGTTCGTATATTGTAGAAATGCAAGTAACAGAAAAGAAGGGTCTTGACAAACGGATACAATTTTATTCAGCAAAAGGATATTCAAATCAAATTGAAAAGGGTGACGACTATGTAAAACTTCGTCCATTGATTTTTATTGGAATTTTAGACTTTAAATATCTAAAAACCAGAAATTATCTTTCACGCCATCTGATAATGGATTGTGAAACGCTTGAACAGAAATTAAGTGATTTTGAATTCAACTTTATAGAATTGCCAAAATTTACCAAAACAGTAGAAGAACTGGATAATCTAATAGATAAATGGATATTTTTTATTAAAAACGCACCCGATTTAAAAGTAATTCCCGACAATACAACCGACAAAGGTTTAAAGCAGGCATATATTGACGCTGACAGGCATAATTGGACAAAAGAAGAATTGGAAGAATATGATTATGCCGGGATGAGAGAGCAGGATGAACTCGGGCAAACTCAATTTGCAATTGATAAGACAAAACAAAATATTGCAATAGAAATGCTAAAAAATATCGAACCAGTTGAAAAAATTCATCAATACACAGGTCTGTCTATTGTTTATCTTGAGGAATTAAAAGAACGACATGACAAAGATTGAAATGCCTCATCAACCAGGTTATGTTGAGAACGGTTTTATCTTAAAAACCCCTGACTGTTATTTTCCCCAGCTATCTCTGTCGAGAGAACGATAATTGATCGCCTCCGCGAGATGTTCAACACGGATGTCGTCGCACTGATCAAGATCGGCAATGGTTCGCGACACTTTCAGAATCCTATCGTAAGCCCTTGCCGACAGTCCCAGTTTGTCCATGGCGTTTTTCAACAACAGGTTACCCGTATCATTAATACGGCAGATAGTTCGCAGCAGCCTTGAAGGAATCTGGGAATTTGAATAAACACCCTGAATCTCTTCATACCGTTTTTCCTGGATATGTCTTGCCTGGATTACCCGGTTCCGAATAGCCTCGCTATGTTCTGCCTGCTGGTAGTCACTCAGTTTTCTGAAATCAACCGGAACCACTTCCACATGAATATCAATTCTGTCGAAAAGGGGACCGGAAATCCGGTTGATATACTTCTGAACTTCTCCGGCCTTGCATTGACAAGCCGTTACAGGATGGTTGTAATAACCGCAGGGGCATGGATTCATTGCGGCAACCAGCATAAAGCTGGCGGGAAACTCAAGAGACATTTTCGCTCTCGAAATAGTTACCACCCGGTCTTCCATAGGTTGCCGGAGAACTTCAAGAACTGTTCGTTTAAATTCGGGCAACTCATCGAGAAATAAAACGCCGTTATGCGCCATTGAAATTTCGCCTGGCTGAGGGATACTACCGCCTCCTACCAATGCCGTATTTGAAACAGTATGATGAGGCGCCCTGAACGGTCGAACCGCAATCAAAGCCCGATGGCTGCCAAGTTTACCGGCAACTGAATGGATTTTGGTTGTTTCAAGCGCCTCCTGCAGATTCAAGGGAGGCAGGATGGACGGGAGCCTCTTTGCCAACATCGTCTTACCTGCTCCCGGCGGTCCAATCAAAATCACGTTATGCCCACCCGCTGCTGCAATCTCCAACGCTCTTTTGATATTTTCCTGCCCCCTGACATCTGCAAAATCGTATTCATATCTATTAACCTGCTGATTGAACAGGTCGTTTACCTTCATTTGCGTTTGAGCAATATCGGCGCGCCCGTTAAAAAAATCAATCACTTCGCTAATCTTCGATATTCCATAAACCTCAAGTCCATTTACAATGGACGCCTCCTGTGCATTCTGAACCGGTAACAAAATCCCTTTGAAACCTTTTTCTTTCGCTTCAATTGCAATTGATAAAGCGCCCTTTATGGGAAGCAGTCCGCCATCAAGCGACAATTCCCCCATGATCATGTAATGTTCCAGTTTATCAGCGCCTATCTGTTCATTGGCTGCAAGTATTCCCATGGCAATTGTGAGGTCGTATGAAGAGCCCTCCTTTCTGATGTCAGCCGGAGCCATGTTAATGATGATTTTTTTTCCGGGAATACGGAATCCGTTGGCGCGAAGAGCTGATTCAATGCGCTGATGACTCTCTTTTACGGCGCTGTCGGGTAAACCAACCATGAAAAACTGGATTCCCTGATCCATATAAACCTCAACGGTCACAGAAATGGCACGGATTCCGAAAACCGCGCTTCCATAAGTTTTAACAAGCATAAAGCAGAGTTTATCTGCTTAATCGGTTTTATGGCAAAAGGTAATACGAAAAAAGCGAAAAGTTATTAACAAAATAGAGTGGCAGAAGTCTGGCAGGAATTATATTGTTCTGTATATACATGTAATCATGGAAATTACTTTCTAAATTACTATGTTTTCTGCATTTCAAATTTGTTACTCATCAGTGGGGCGAGCATATAAATTCATCTTGGCTGGAGGCGTTGCCAGGCATTCGCGCTTCATTATCATATGTATGATTCCAGGAACCTGATTGCATCCTTTTTGTCTTTAAAAGAAGCCTCTATTTTGTCGGTTGTATTATACTTGATAATAATTTCGTATTTTACAATGGGATGCTTAAGTATGTATTCCGGGTATTTATTAATGAAATCAATTGCATCTGTAATATTTGTAACTGTTGATTCTTGTCCATGAAGAGGTAAAATAATTACTCTTTCAATAAATCGTGAAACCGATTCATAGAGTAAATTAAAAAATATTATTACGTCAGATTTGTTCAATCTCAAAAGTTCTTTTGCAATTGGTTGCTTATCCTCTAATCGTAGCCAACTTTCAATTTTCTTCCCAAAGTCTTGTTCAACTGTTTTTTCGTCAAATTCAACAATGATATTTGCTTTCTTAAAAGCTTTTACTACGGTCTCGTATGGAAAATATAAGACTCCAAAGCCTTGCGATTTCAATTGATTTAATGCTCCTTGCGTGAATACACCGGCAAGAACAACGCCAATGAATGGAGATGAACTTCTATATTTTACTGTCAGCGGAATAATGGCGCTTTGAATTTCTTGTGATTTATTCCTTGAATGTTTTGAATATCTTCTCCACGCGGATTCAATAAATGCAACAGGTATTCCAATTTTATTTTCAGTTCCACCACGTTCGAGCACAAAGTCAAGGTCGTGTTTATTTCCTTCGCTATCTGTCCATGAAACTTTTTTACCTGACCTTGCTTTTCTTACACCTTTCTTATCCAGGAAAAGTTTGTTCTTCTTTGCAAACTTTTGAAGATAAGGTTCGATAGCTAACTCTAACAGGTCGCCTATTATTTGTCCGAATTTATGCGATAATGATTCTGCCATATTTTATCCATTAATCCATAATCTTCCTTCTTGTAAAGGAACAGTATGTTTTCTGTTTTTCCATTTAGTGTTTCGGTCTCTCAATTTCTCAAACGAATAACTTTTAAATCCTGCCGAGATTGCTAATTCCCCCAACCATTTATCCACAGGGACATAAATTCCATAAGGGGCTGAATCTCCAATTACGAAACACATTAAACACCCATCGCGCGTTGTTCTTCGCAGGGAATAAAATACATCTGCAAGGTCGCTAAAGTAAGCCGCTATCATTAAATGGTAATTTTTTTTGCCACCATGATTTAGTCTTTCTTCTTTCAACTTAAAATATACTTTAATGAGCTCTGAATGAATAGCGGATAATTTTTCATCTGATAAAATTTCATCTATTTCATTGCCAAGTTTTGAAACATGCTGAGTACATGCTCTGACAAGATTTTTTCGCACGTTATCCTGTAGGTCTGACCATCCTGTGATGTCGCCCCAAAATGTCATCTCCAGTCGCGTTGCATCAGCATAATCATAATTGTTTGCGTATGGAGGCGATGTAATCACTAAGTCGCCCCATCCTTCAGGTATTGATTTTATATTCCTTGCATCTTCGTTAAAAATCACAGAATCAACAACTTTTATATTTCTATTTTGTAAACGCTTCATGTCGAGATACATGTCGTTTACTTTTTTTTCAAACGCAATAAATGGATCTAAAACTATGGATTTTGTTTTATTTGGTTGGATGTATTGCCATTGTGCCGTTCCCACAGGGGAAGTTGACCGTAAAATAGATGTAATTATAAACCAATTGAAGTCTTTTATCTCTTCAGCCTGGTTAATTTCAAGCCAGGTTTGTTTTAGGGCTTCTAACTTTTGGATTATATCAAAAGGAAAGCAACTCAGAATTAATTTTGGGTATTCTGTTCTTATAATTAATGTGGTCTTAGCTTTCCTCAATAGAGTTAAAGCTCCTTCTTTAAATTTATCGCAAGGATAATTCCAGGCTAATTTTGCTTTGGCAATTTTATATATGTAAGGATGAGCTTCAATTCCAATTGATTCGACGCCTTCAAATTCACTTTCTAATAAAACTGTCCCTGAGCCGGCAAATGGGTCTATTATTCTTGTTCTTCCAATTTTTTTTTCCTGTCGAATGAGTTGATTAGCCCAAACAGCAGAAAATCCAGCCGTATATCTATACCACTTGTGTATAGGCAAACTCATATTGTCAGCAAAAGTTGCGGAGTAGTTTTGAGCAATTATTATGTCCTCTGGAAAGAGGTCTAATTCTATATTATTAACTGAATATCCCATCTGTCAAATGTAATCAAAAAGTAGTTGATAATGCCGTAAATTGTCACCCAGTTACGGACTGATTATCTGGTACCGGCATTTTAATTATAACTCCAATCGGGTCATTAACCTGGTTTATAACCAGATTGACTCAGGATTTTCTGGGTGTCTTTCTCTTTTATCAGCGTCTCCAAAGTTATTTCCGGCTGATTTTCCATGTATGCCTTTACAATTTGCCATCCGATCCATTCGCCCAGCCGCGGGGGAGAATCTTTTGAAAATTCTGCGGTAAAAGGACCGTCAGCCATGAACGACCGAATCAGATTACCATCGGTGGTATAAAGCATTCTGTTTGAAATAATAGCAGCCCACACATGTTTTTCATTTTTAACAATCCAGTTGTACTGCTCTTTTGTGTATCCGATAATGAGACTGCCTGCATCGTCGGGAATCATGGCATTCATGAGATAAAGTCGTTTGCCTGCTTCAATAATCTGTTCAAGCAGGTTATTACCGGGAAGTTGCGCAGGATACAATGCCTTCACCAGCGCGTTAACACAAGCGGGTAGAATATTTTCTTCATTCATGCTGGCAATCCTGTACGCCGGAAGCCCATCTCCGATATATGGTTTAAAGTTTGCGCCAAGGTAATTATCCAAACCTATAATCAAAACGCTGTCGGCAAACTGCGCCGGATATTCATAATCGCCTCCCGAAATATAGGTATATACGCGTGGAACTTTGAACCCGGGAATATAATGAATGAAATGGCGAAAGGCTTCTGTCAATTGGTTTTCAATTTTCTCCAGATTTTGATATTTTGCAGATACCGCCTCAAAAAACTGGCGGTTCCCCGGATTTTCGAGATATTGCAGCATCCCGGCAAGTTTTGCCGTATCATTCAAATCGGTATCGAGGAAGAAGGGATATTCACTTTTCAGAGCTATCAGCCCCGCTTGCAAATCTCCCGGATTAACTTTAAACAGATCCAGATCGTAACGATGAATTTTTACCGGAGCAATCGGAATATCTGCAACATCTATATCCAGCCGGTCTTTTCCGCCTTTACATCCGAAAATTATCAAAATAATCAATAAATTAAGAAACAACCTTTGCTTCATATCCGGTCATTATTTTTCATGTTCATACCAAACGTTTGACCAGGACGATTATTTTAAAATCAAAAGTTTGAAAAAATTGTTTAATACAAACCATTATATGAATCTGGTTTACAAACTTTCCGTATTAATAATTACTTTTGCTTTTTAACCATGATAGTTATAACAGCTCACTTTATGAAAAAAAACATCACAACAGTTCTCATTTTGATTCTGGCAGTAGCGCCCTGTATTCTGTTTGCGCAGTCCTCCCATCCAATGAAATTGGGTCTAAAAGTTGCGCCGAATATCGGATGGATGAGCCCCGGAACAAAGGGTTATAGCAATGATGGCGCCAGGGTTGGCGCTACAGTCGGGTTTGTCAGCGATTTTTATTTTGCCGAAAACTATGCTCTGTCAACCGGCTTCAATTTTCAGTTTCTCAATGGAAAACTTCGCTACAGCGATTCATTGCTGGTTGAGGGAAGCGCCGGTTTGCAGGATGGGGAAGTATTCAGGAAATACAATTTTCTATATCTCGAAATTCCTGTGATGATCAAAATGCAAACCAAAAAGTTCGGGAAACTTTCTTATTTTGGACAGATTGGCCTCGGTACAGGATTCAGAATCAAAACAACGGTAAAGGAACATTTTGAGCTCACCAAAGGAGGCGCCGTTGATCAGCAATATGATTTCAACGGCGGAACCACTCTGATACGCGAATCCATCCTGGTAGGAATCGGATGTGAATACCACCTCGATGAATCCTCGCGTATCATGTTCGGTATTAGCTATTCCAACGCTCTTAACAATATTCTCACCGGAGAAAACTATAAATCGAACCTGGTTGAAAAGAGTCTGTTGAATTACGTTGAATTCAATATTGGATTCCTGTTTTAACTAAAGTCATGAAAATTGCGCTGGCACAACTGAATTATCATGTAGGTGATTTTGCATCCAACACTGCGCGCATCATCGAAAAGATTGAACTTGCAAAAGCGCAACAGTCTGATCTTATTGTTTTTTCTGAATTATCGGTATGCGGTTATCCACCGCGGGATTTCCTGGAGTTTCCTGATTTTATAAACTGTTGCCAGGAATCTGTCGAACATATTGCTCACCATTGTATTGGAATAGCCGCAATTGTTGGCGCACCTTCTGTTAATAATGCGCCAAAGGGCAAGCCTCTGTTCAATTCAGCATATTTTCTTGCAGATGGCGAGATAAAAGCCATTGCAAACAAGACATTACTTCCCAATTACGACGTTTTTGATGAATACCGGTATTTTGAACCTAATCGCTTGCCATATTCTATAATCGAATACAAGAATTGGCGCCTCGCTATTTCGATTTGCGAAGATCTTTGGAACATCACTGACGACCCATTATACGTTCGAAATCCGATGGATGAATTTGCCTTGTTGAATCCCGATTTGATCATCAACATTGCCGCATCGCCGTTTCATTATACTCAACCTGAAATCAGACGGAAAATATTATCGCAGAATTCCTTAGATTATGGACTTCCGTTAGTCTATGTCAATCAGGTTGGCGGTCAAACCGAACTGATTTTCGACGGCGGTTCAATGGTGATTGATTCAACAGGAATTGTCGTAACAGCGTTAAAAGATTTTGAGGAAGATTTTCTGATTCAGGAAATCAAAAAACCAACGCCTTTAACATCAGAAAATCAGCAAACCCGAGACAACCAAAAAATTGCTTCAACTAAGCCAACTTTCCAACTTACCAACTTACCAACTTACCAGCTTGCCAACTCCTTTTTCATCCCCCGAATCCACGACGCCCTAATCCTCGGAATCAAAGACTATTTCGGCAAAATGGGCTTTCGGAAAGCAATCCTTGGATTATCGGGAGGCATTGATTCGGCTGTTACGTTGGTCTTTGCAGCGCTTGCGCTGGGAAATGAAAATGTGAGAGCTGTTCTGCTGCCATCGCAGTTTTCGTCGGATCACAGTATTTCCGACGCTCTTCAGCTAACTGCTAACCTCACCATTCAGTATGACATTATTCCCATTG
>JBAXRP010000006.1:0-51749 GCA_037131145.1 Bacteroidota bacterium | reverse complement strand
AGATTGAAAAGATTGGTTTTGCAACAGAATCCCGAAGGGATGACATGATTATAGAAAGAGATTTAAAGAGCCTTAATAACGATCAACTTGGTTAAGCAGATAAGCATTATCAATAATTTAACTACATGATAACCGACGATTTGTACAAGATGTATCTGACATACCTTCTTGCGGGGAACCGTGTGGAATGTGCGCGGATAGTGAATGCGCTGATAAATAAAAATACTTCAATAAAAGAGCTGTATATCAATTTATTTCAGCGCTCAATGTACGAAGTAGGAACACTTTGGGAATTTAACAAGATATCAGTTGCCACCGAGCATTTATGCACTTCCATTACCGAAAGCCTGATTACTTTGTGTTATCCACTCCTTTTCTCAGCCGAACATTCCGGGAAGAAAGCGGTGATTACCTGCACGCCCGGCGAATATCATCAACTTGGCGCACGGATGGTTGCCGACTATTTTGAGCTTTACGGATGGGATGGTTATTTTCTGGGCGCTGATACTCCCGCTGCTGAACTTATTAGTTACCTCTACGAAAAAAAACCCGACCTTGTAGCGCTTTCTATCAGCGTTTCTTTCAACTTTGCCGAACTTCAGCGGCTCGCTTTGAAAATCAGGGAACAATTTCCCGAATTACCAATTATTGCCGGAGGTCAGGGGTTCCGATGGGGCGGAGAAAACTCCCTTGATAATATTTACAAGGTGTATATTATCAGATCGCTTGATGAACTTGTAACACGTTTTTTAACTTCTCAAACAATATGAATCCCGAATCACTTCCGAACATCGTCAATTACGTTATGCGCGATTCATCAATGATCTGCCTTATATTCAACAAAGAAGGCGTTATTCTTGATTCAAATGCCTTTGCAGATTCTTTTTCGGGCAAATCGCTTAAAGGGCTTCCTTTAACTGACGTTTTCATTGATTTTAAAGAATCAGGCTCAACCCCATTTATCTCTTTCGATTCTGCTCAAACAACTTTGGTAAACCTAAGCGCTGTTTCAGGGCTCCCGGAAACCTTTTATTTCCGGTTCTTTGACCATGGCGACGAAATATTGGCGCTTGGCGAAGCCAATAGTAAAGAGATTGGCATGTTGCGAAAAAACCTGCTGGAGTTGAACAAGGAGATGCATAACCTTACCCGCGACCTGCATAAAAAGAATGCCGAACTCCACAAACTTAACGATCTGAAAAACGAATTTCTCGGAATTGCAGCTCACGATCTCCGAAACCCCATCGGAATAATCATGGCTTACAGCAATTTTCTCATGGAGGAACTTGAAAATGAGCTTTCTGCCGAGCAAATTCAGATGTTGCACACAATCGAAAATACCAGTGAATTTATGCTGCAACTGCTCAATAATCTGCTTGACATTTCAGCGATTGAATCAGGGAAACTTAACCTTGATTTGAAACATACCAACCTGATTGTCCTGATACGAAAAAATGTCGGGTTGAATTCTGTTATTGCTGTAAAGAAAAATATCCGAATTTATGTTGAGTGTTTTGAGGACATTCCTGAAATTTTAATAGACGCTCCTAAAATTGAACAGGTGATGAACAACCTGATTAATAATGCCATTAAATTTTCAATGGCTGGAACAATTATAAAGGTCAGCGCTTTTTTAAGTGGCGCGCATGTTACAGTTGCAGTGACCGACCAGGGCCAGGGCATTCCAGCAACTGAACACGACCGCCTGTTTAAGCCATTCCAACGTACCAGCGTAAGAACAACTGCCGGTGAAAAATCAACCGGATTAGGACTATCCATTGTCCGCAATATTATTTTGGGACACCAGGGGAAAATATGGCTGGAAAGCGCTGTTGGAGTTGGATCGACTTTTTATTTTTCATTACCAATAAAATGAGGTGGCAAGAGTGTTTTAATCGGCATAATACCATTTATTCTATTCGTATTTTAAACCAATAAAAAATGAACCGACAAAATGCTATACAACTATTTGAAGATAAAAAGGTAGGAACGCTTTGGGATGCCGAGCAGGAGAAATGGTATTTTTCTATTGTAGATGTAATCGGTATTTTGACCGACAGCCCAAATCCGATAACGTATTGGAGTGTTTTAAAAACAAGGTTAAAAACAGGCTGAAAAATTAGACGAAATACTAGACCCAGAACTCACTATTTACAGGGTTTTAGAGCAATATGTAACTCAATAAAATAAAAAATGTCAAAAGAACAATTAATGATTTCGGCTGATAAGTTAATTCAGCCCTCGGCTGCTTCGGCAAATGAATTTGAGGAAAAGCGGGAAATGCTTGCCGCAGAGATGAACCGCCTGATGATTGCAAGATCAGACCTTACAACCCTTATACGTGAGGGTAACCAGGCTATGATGGAAGAAAACCACCGCAACCATGCAAGGTTTCTCTCTTCAGTATTTCAAACATATCAACCTGCCGTGCTTGTTGAAACGGTACTCTGGGTATTCAGAGCATACCGGTTGCATGGCTTTCAACTCACTTACTTCCCGGCACAACTCGATCAGTGGGTGGAAATATTTAAAACTCACCTGTCCGATGAAACATTTAGAGATATTTATCCGTTTTATCACTGGATGATTGTCAATCAGGCTGCCTTCGTAACTGAAAGCGATAAACTGGTGATGACAGGCGAAATGCCATTTCAAAGGGAAAAGGGATGAAATTATTATGATATCAACAGATTTATTATGAACACAAACAACGATTTTAAAATCCTCGTGGTTGATGATGACCTCGTTTTACGCTCCATCATCGAAACACTGCTGATCAAAGCCGGTTATCTCGTTCAAACGGCAGTGGATGGAGCGGAATGTATGAGAATTATGGAGAGATTTCATCCCGACCTGTTGCTGCTGGATGTTATCCTTCCCGATGCCGATGGAGTTGAACTTTGTCAGTTAATCAAGTCCGATCCGGAATTGTCTTCGACTTTCATTATTCTGATATCGGGTATAAAAACTGAAACCGACAACATCGCCGACGGACTTGAAACCGGCGCTGACGGGTATCTGATAAAGCCTTTTATCCCCCGTGAATTCCTCGCAAGAATAAAATCAGCCAAGAGGGTAGTAATTGCTGAGAAAGTGCTACGTTTAAGTGAAGAAAAATTTGCCATCGCTTTCAGGTCGGCTTCGCAGGCAATTGCAATAACCAGAGTTTCCGATGGATTAATCCATGATGTGAATGAAAGTTTCGCCAGGATTACCGGCTATACTTTGGCAGAGGCAGTCGGCAAAACCACCTTAGAATTAAATCTCTGGGTTAACGAGGACGACCGGAAAATGGTAGTGTCAACACTGAATAATGGAGGTAAGGTATCCGCTCTGGAATTTAAGCTCAGAGTAAAAAGCGGAGCGCAAATCATTGCATTGTTTTCATGCGAAATCATAACTGTGCACAATGATAGTTATATGTTATCAAGTATCACTGATATCACCGACATTATACGGAAAGAACAACTCCTTAAACAAAGTGAAACCCGGTTCAAACTGCTGATTGAAAACTCGCCCGACGCCATCACGCTCATCGGCCAAGATGGCGCCTTCAGGTATATCAGTAATTCTGCCCTCAGGATGTTTGGCTATTCGCCTGAAGATTTAACCTCAGTTCCGCTGTCTCCGGCAGAACTTACTCATCCCGACGATCTGCATTTTGTATTGGTCCTCTTGACTGATTTACAGCAAAATCCTGAAAAAGTTATAACCTGTCGGTACCGGTTCAGACATAAAAATCAAACATGGCGATGGATTGAAAGCACATTTACAAACCTTTTTGCTGAGCCTGCCGTAGAAGCAATTGTAATCAATTTCCATGATATTACGGAGCGCAAACGTTCCGAAAAAATTCAAAATGTCCTTTATACCATCGCCAAAGCTGCCGTGACAAACCTGAATATCGAGGAATTTTTAACCGTCACCCGCGAGCAATTAAGCCTCCTGTTGGATACTACAAATTTCTTTGTTGCTTTTTACCGGGAGGAAACCCAAACCCTTCGCAGAGCAATATGGATTGACGAAAACGATAAGTACGAAGAATGGAAAGCGGAAAATTCACTATCAGGACAAGTAGTAAAAAAGGGAGTTACACTGCTCCTTACACGTGAAGAAATTGATAAAATTGCCGAGGAAAACGGTCTTACGCTTATGGGTACCAGAGCAGCCTGCTGGCTGGGCGTACCATTGATAATCAACAAAATAGTAATCGGCGCTATGGTAGTGCAGAGTTATACCGACCCGGCGGCTTATGATAAAACCAGCGTTGGATTAATGGAGATGATCGCCCATGAACTGAGTCTTTATATTGAAAGAGATATTGCAGGCAAGGAACTGATAGCCGCCAAGGAAAAAGCCGAACAAAGCGACCTTTTGAAATCGGCATTCCTCGCCAACATGAGTCACGAAATTCGCACTCCGATGAATTCCATCGTTGGTTTTGCCGGAATGCTTACCGATCCCGACCTTACCGCGAGTGAAAGGGAAAAATATTCATGGATAGTAAAATCAAGGTCAGACGATTTATTGCATATTATCAACGATATTCTCGACATTTCGAGGATCGAATCGGGAAATGCTACCATTGATAATAGAGAAGTGCGAATCAACAATCTGCTCGACGAGATAGAAACCATAACGACGCAGAAAATCCAACGGGCTAATAAAACCCATCTCGCGCTGAGCTGTAAAAAATCCCTTCCAACCGGCAGAGATGTTTTTCAAAGCGATCCTTACATAATCAGGCAGGTTCTGTTCAATCTGCTTGATAACGCGCTGAAATTTACCATCGTCGGCTCCATCTCCTACGGATACAATAATCCTGAAAACGGGATGATAACCTTTTTTGTTTCTGATACAGGAATCGGCATTTCCTCAGAAAACCAGGAAATGGTTTTTAAAACCTTCCGGCAAGCCGACGTCTCCGATCATCATCAATATGGAGGCACAGGCCTTGGATTGGCAATTTGCAAAGGTTCTGTTGAACTGCTTGGCGGTAAAATATGGCTGGAATCAATACCCGGAAAGGGAAGCACTTTCTCATTCAGTGTGCCGTATAAACCTTATGATTCACAAATAAAGCCGAAGCGTGAACGCCGGTTGACAGGCGTCGCGCAGCAGTCAGCTACTTCAGAAAACTTTCAGTGGCAAGGGAAAAGATTAGTATTGGTGGAGGATGAACCTTCAAATATGGAATTTCTGAAAATCGTTCTTTCCCACACCGGGGCAGAGATTATCTTTGCCTGGAACGGCAATGATCTTCGCAACCTATATCCGGTTCTCGATACTATTGATCTTATCCTTCTTGATATGCGGCTTCCCGATTCAAACGGCTGGGCGCTGGTAAAAGAGATTAAAGCTATTCGTAAAGACATCCCCGTAATCGCGCAAACAGCTTTTGCCATGTCGGGAGATAAGGAAAAAAGCCTCGCCGCCGGGTGCGACGACTATATTTCAAAGCCGATTTCCAAACCGGTTTTGCTTCAAATGCTTTCGCGCTATTTGTAATCCTGTGGAACATGCCCTGAATAAATATTTCTCACATCTCGAACCGATTGTAAAGAATCTGCCGCATAATCCCGGCGTTTATCAGTATTTCGACGAAAAAAATAAAATCATCTATGTAGGCAAGGCAAAGGATCTTAAAAAACGGGTAAGTTCATATTTCACGAAAATAAATTCCATCAGCGGAAAGGTGCAGATGCTGGTGCGTCGAATTGCCGACATTCGCTACATCGTGGTTGAAACCGAGCAGGACGCCCTGCTTCTGGAAAATAATCTGATAAAAAAATACCAGCCGCATTACAATGTCGCCCTTAAAGATGATAAAACTTTCCCGTGGATCTGTATCAAAAATGAACCCTTTCCCCGGATATTTCACACCCGTTATGTGATTCGCGACGGTTCGGCATATTTCGGTCCCTATGCCAATGTCCGATTGATGCAAACGCTGCTTGAACTTAGCCGTCAACTTTATCCTCTGCGGAACTGTTCGCTTAGCCTCACTGAAAAGAACATCAGTGGAAAGAAATTCAGGGTTTGTCTGGAATATCATATCGGCAACTGCAGAGGTCCCTGCGAAGGTCGCCAGGCTTCGGAAGATTATGATAAATCCATTGCAGCCATCAGGGAAATCATCAAAGGAAATATAAATGCCGTTGCAAGGCAACTCCGCGAAATGATGATGAGCTACGCCGCTGCCGAAGAGTTTGAAAAAGCGCATCTCGTTAAAGAGAAACTTGCGCTGCTAGATAAATATCAGAGTAAATCAACCGTGGTAAGCCCAACTATCAACGATGTTGATGTGTTTTCTATTTCCGCCGCCGGCGTTCATGCTTATGTGAATTACATGAAAGTGATGAACGGCGCAATCATCCAGGTGCATACAATCGAACTGCATAATAAACTCGACGAGCCGCCCGAAGAACTTCTCGCCCTCGCCATTACCGAGATTCGGCAAAGGTATGAGAGCCGGTCGCCGGAAATTATTGTCCCCTTCCCTATCGGTTATGAGATGACCGGAGTGAAATTTACCATTCCAAGAATCGGCGATAAAAAGAAACTGCTTGAACTGTCGGAACGTAATGTAAAATATTATCAGATTGAAAAGGAAAGACAGAAAGAAACGGTTGATCCTGAACACAAGTCGCGCCGGATACTCGAAACCATGATGAAAGATCTTCGCATGACAGAACTTCCTGTTCATATCGAATGTTTCGACAATTCCAACATCCAGGGTGAAAGCGCAGTGGCGGCAATGGTCTGTTTTAAAAATGCAAAACCCGACAAAAGTGAATACCGCCATTTCAATATTAAAACGGTGGAAGGTCCAAACGATTTTGCTTCAATGGAGGAGATTGTTCACCGCCGATATAAAAGGCTGCTCGATGAAAACAAACCGCTGCCCCAGCTTATCATTGTTGATGGCGGAAAAGGTCAACTTAGCGCGGCATTGAAAAGTCTAGCGACGCTGGAACTAACCGGAAAGATGACTGTGATTGGCATTGCCAAGAAACTTGAGGAAATCTATTACCCCAATGATCCACTGCCAATGTACCTCGATAAAAAGTCGGAAACCCTCCGCATTATCCAGCAATTACGCGACGAAGCTCACCGTTTCGGTATAACGCATCACCGCCATCGTAGGGAAAAAGCAATCATGTCGCCACAGTTAATGGAAATCTCAGGGATTGGTCCCAACATAAACCAAAAACTGTTATGGAAATTCAAATCGGTGAAAAATATTAAGCTGGCAACTCTCGAAGAGTTACAGGAAACCATTGGAAAAGCAAAAGGGACAATGGTATATCAACATTTTCAGGAAGAGATGAAAAAATAAACCACGGAAACGCTGAGATCACGGGAAAACACGGAGATTTTTTAATTTCTTCAACTCCGTGTAACTCCGTGTAAACCGTGTCTCCGTGGTAAAAAAACTTGAATATGATTACACAAAAATATATTAATGAAACTTTCATGACTATTCAACATTGACACATAGGAGAATGATTATTTGACGCATATTAGGAACCTTTGCATAAAAAAGCGCTGAAGATGAAAATATAACTTTTCTGGCGTTTTACAACTTTTTTAATCCACTGAATATGGACAATATACCAAAAATAATCAGATGAACAAACATTTTCGTGAAACGGCAATTGCAATATTCTTATGCTTTTTAAGCGTAATGGCAATGAGCCAGTCTTCCTTTACCCCTTATGATGAATTGCCCGGCATTTATAAGAGTTATAAACCTGCTTACAGCGAGAACTTTCCGGTATGGGCGAAAATGTTGTACCAATATCCGGCAAATTTCAATGACGTCAGCCGTGAATTTGATCTTTATATCACTCATCATCCTGGCGAGAAAAACGCGATCATCCGCTATTATAAAATTTGGCGAAGGGCAGTTGAATCCCTTGTCCTTTCTGATGGTACAATCAGATTGCCTGATGCTGACCAATATTATCAAAACCAGAGAACGGCCCAATTAAGTGCCGATCACCACGGTGTTTCATCTCCGGCAAATGGATCTGACTGGACATTCCTCGGTCCAAAGGAAACCTTTTGGCTGAATGAGTCCGGTTCGGCTACTCCCCCCTCGTCTTGTCCCTGGCAGGCAAATGTCTATTCCTTTGATGTAGCAGCTTCTGATAACAACATCATCTACTGCGGAACGGAAACCGGTTTTGTAAATAAAACCACGAACAAGGGAGTTACCTGGCAACTCATCGGGCAGGATTATCCATTCGGCGGCGGCGTTACCGCGGTTGCTGTGCATCCGTCGAACCCCGACTTGGTTTATGTTGCCGCCGGAAACCAGGTTCACCGCACTGCCGACGGAGGCGCAACCTGGACGCCCATGCTCCCTGCGGGAAACCTTTTCAATGCCGACCGTTTGAAGGTTGACCCTGCAAATCCGCAGAAAATATTTGCCGCTTCAGGTAACGGGGTTTATCTCAGTTCCGACGGCGGTTCCACCTGGGCAAAAAAATGGTCGTCCCCGGCTTACGACGTCGAGATCAAGCCTAACGATAATTCCCAGATTTTCGCGCTGACAAAAGCAAACGGCAATTTCTCCATCGTCATGTCAACTGATGGCGGACAGTCATTCCAGCCACAGGCGACTTTTCCGAACACCGTAGTTGAATCATCCGGAGGATTGCTCGCCATGACCGCCGCCAACCCGAATATAATTCTAACAATTCTGCTGAGCTCCAACAATACGCCATACCTCGTGAAAGGCTCTCTTACAGGTTCTGTCTGGAACTGGTCGCTGCTGGCAACCGGCGGAACAAGTTCATTCCCGATGGACAACGGGCAGGGTTACTTCGACCTGGTTCTTGACATTTCGCCCGTTAACGAAAACATCATCCTCGTTGGAACGACAACCTTGTACAAATCGGTCAATGGCGGCAACATATTCACTGCGGTTGGCGGCTATTCGGGCAGTTTCAACATTCACCCGGATATCCAGGATATTAAAATGCTGCCGAGCGGCGAAACCTGGGTTTCTACTGATGGGGGCATGAACCTTACAACCGACAATTTCGGGATTGCCGCCAACTATTTTGTGAGGGTAAACGGTCTTACCGGCTCCGACCTTTGGGGCTTTGATCAGGGCTGGAACGAAGACATTGTAGTTGGCGGCAGGTATCACAACGGGAATACAGCCATTGCCGGATTTTACCAGCCAAAGGCGTTGCGAATGGGAGGCGCGGAATCGCCAACCGGCTGGGTTCTCCAGGGTAAAAGCCGTCATGTCGCTTTCGACGACCTCGGCAATGGATGGATTTTACCTCAAACCGCCGAAGGCAAGCCAGAGGGACGTTTCATTTTCAGCAAATATCCCAATATGGATGAGTATGGCGGCCGCCGGAGCAATCTGGTTCATCATCCGAACTATTACGGAACACTTTTTCTTGGAGAAGGCACAGGGTTCTGGAAAAGCGCCGACATGGGCGTAACCTGGGATCTGCTTTATAATTTTCCAGCGAGGGTTCGGTATCTCCAGATCAGTTTAAGTAATCCGCAGGTGATTTATACCGACATAATGGGCGGTGGATTGTGCAGAAGCGCCGATGGCGGGATAACATGGGAATTGAAGCCGTCGCTTACAAGTCCGCCTTATGGCACATCTAACTGGAAGGGAAAACTCTTCATCGCTATCTCTCCATTCAATGAAAATGTTATCTATGCCTGTTTGCAGAACGGAACCTGGTCGGCTGACATAGGCAAGGTTTTCCGGTCATCCGATGGTGGCGATACCTGGGAAGACTGGAGCGGAACCCTGTCGGAATATATGAAATGCCTTGTTGTACAACCATCATCAGCAAATAATGATCTTGTTTATCTCTTTACAAATTCCACTAACGGAAAAATTGCAAAGGTATATTACCGTCAAAGCGGGATGACCGACTGGGCGTTATTCAGCGGAAACTATCCTGCCGGGATGACCGTAAACATGGCGCTTCCCTTTTTTCGCGACGGGAAATTGCGAGTGGGCGGCAACGGCGGCGTATGGGAATCGCCAATTGCCGATACAACTTTCCTGCCAATTGTAAATCCGTGGATCGAAAAGGCACATTATAACTGTATGCTCGACACCCTGTTTTTTGATGACCACTCCATCCTCGATCACACCGGCGTAACCTGGCAATGGACTATCACGCCACAGCCTTCCTGGATCGAAAGCGCCAATATCAGGAATCCGCGCGTAGTTCTGGGAAATCCCGGTTCATACAATGTAAGCCTGACTGTGACAAAGAACGGAGAAAACTATACAAAAACCATTACCGACATGGTAACGGCGTCAACCTGTCCTTCGATTTACGACTGCAACAACCCCGCTGAACTGCCAAAAAACATCTGGTCGCTGGTTTATGTTGACAGCGAGGAAACCAACTATCCCGGACTGGCAACCATGAGCTTCGACGATGATCCATCCACCATCTGGCATACCCGCTGGAGCACAGGCAACGATCCATATCCGCATGAAATCCAGGTTAGTCTTGGAGCCCGGTACAGGATCAGCAAATTCACTTATTTGCCGCGGCAGGACGGTGAAAACGGACGGATCAAAAGCTATGAATTGTATATCACCGGTGATACCCTTGATTGGGGAACACCTGTTAAAACAGGCGAATTTGTTAACACTTCAGCTCCTCAGACAATCACGCTTGACACGGCAAAAACCGGAAAATATTTTCGTATTGTCGCGCTCAATGAAGTAAACGGAAATCCGTGGGCTTCGGCTGCGGAGTTCAGCCTCGTGGGATGTGTTGACTGGCCTGTGGGCGCCGGTCAGGAAAAGACCAGCGACCATATTATTGCTTTCCCCGTTCCAACCAGTGGTAAAGCAGAGGTTTCCCTGCCAACCGGAAATAGCTTCCGTTACCAGATTGTTTCGTCTGCCGGCGAGGTTATCCAAAGTGGCTCAATTGAAAATCACCCGGAATTTTACCGGTTCGATCTTGCGGGGCAGAAAGCGGGGCTTTATTTCATCCGGTTAACCGGAGAAGCCGGTCAAGTTTACAGGGTGAAGGTTGTAAAAAGATAAGGGAAATGAAGTTTATAAGTTTTTTAATCCAAAGTACGAACCTAGCGGATTTATTGACGGACTTGGCTATGACGTTCCTTATGCAAACCTGACGACTGCTGTCGGACAGCGATTCACAGATAGTCCGGAAGCGCCGGTGAAAATCAATGTCAATTCAAAAACATGGGATCCGGCGACCAGAAATGTTAACCTGTCGTTAACCCTGACTAATTTAAGCGCTGAGATTCCGGGCGCCTGCTGGTATAATATTTTTGTTACTGAAGACAACCTGGTTCACCGTCATCGGGTATGGACAGGATGCGCAACACCCGACCAACCTGTTCCGCCATTCAAGGAAAATTTCATAAACGATCATGTAATACGCAAACTGGAATACTTTGCCAAAGGAGATTCATTAATCGGACCAACATGGCAGGCACAGCAAACCATTAACCGTTCATTTAGCGTACATATTGATACCGGTTGGGTTGAAGGAAACTGTAGTCTGGTTTTCTCAGTTTACAAAAAGAACGATTCATTATACAAAGCAGCCATTCAGCAGGCAATCAAACAATCGGTGACAGGCGGAGTTGGCATGGAAGAAAAGAAGATTTATGACGACGGGATAAAGCTGGTATATCCAAATCCTACTACTGATTGGGTAAACATCCATCTCGCAGTTTCCAGGTCAGGGAATTGCACCCTGCGAATAATTGATAATACCGGAAAGACAATTGATACTCTTCTTGATCAATGGATTGAATCGGGCGCATACAATTTTGAGTATAATACCAGAGATTTACCTGCCGGAAACTACTTTCTTTTTCTAAAATCGCCATCAGGCGAATCAATCAAGGGGATAGTTGTAAGGTTGTAAAACCATAGAGGGAAAAATTTTGGCATGCTAAAATCCAAAATCGGATAAAGTTGAAATCAAATCGAATCCTTTTTCACCATCATTTCACCCGACATGTTTGAAATTGAATAGCTTGTAAAAGTTTCATTCGCTTCCATCGAGGAACCGGTTATAACCTGGTCGGGACGGATGATGAGCACCTTCACATCTGACCATACTTTATGTCTGTTTTCATCCCAGATGAGGTGTTCGGTGTTAAGTTGTTCGTTTTTAATCTCATTCCGCACAACGATATTTCCCCAGGCTTCCATGGTTCTTGTGTATTCCTGACGAACTCCACGATTTCCGGTAATGGTTGATGATACCCGTTGAAGTGAATCAAAGATAAAAATTTTAAATCCCTTTGGAAATTCCAGATAAGGCGCCGCGCCTGCATAACGGTTTAGCAGCGGACTAATCAGCCTTGCCTGTAATTTCCCGGAATCGCTGAACAATACTTCAATGTTACGCGCCGACATAACCGGATCTTCCTTTCGTGCAACAACACCCTCAATTGTTTGAGGATCTTTACTGCATCCAATCAAAAGATAAAAACAGGAGATGATAAAGCAGAGAGTAAGAAAACGAAAAGACTTCACGATTAGAAGTATTTGCGTTTTACAAACCAGCGTTCATAAATTGAGAAGCCAACCACCACTTTGAAGTAACTTTCGCGAATCAGATTTTGGGATGTGGTACCTCTTGCTCCATACTGAAACCCAAGATTCACCATGGTTTTTATCCCGCGCAGCGGAAAACCAAAACCAAGCGAAACAGCGTATTCGTTAAGTTCCTGACCCCTTAGTTTGAGGTAAGTTTTATTGTAGGTAAGTCCGAGGCGGTAATGGATACGGGCGAGATAATTGCCGTAGTTGTCATTATTGGGAATGATCTGTCCACCTAAGCTGACCTGCCAGCTATTGACAAGAGAATCACTCATTTCGAATGCTTTGAACTTTTCCCAGTTCTGCCATTTATAATCCATTCCAACCAGCCATTTGTCTGTCTTTTCAAATGAAAATCCACCGCCTATCATCATGGGGATAACAATATGACCGCGCACTCCTTCTGCATTTACCAGGGTATCGCGCGGCAATTCGATCCCCGACGAACCTACCAGGAAAGTATTTGCAATAACATCTGTTTTGGCAGCCATATTTAACGACGGAGAAAAAACACCGCCCAGTGTCAGTGAAATATCTTTGCTTAGTTTTGTTCTATATTGCGCCCCAAATGAAACATGGAGGTCATTCATGGTTACATAGTAATTTTCCTTGAAATTCATTGAATTTACCGAATCCGCGAATACTACCATGGCGCCCCTGTCCATACTTCCAAACAGGTAGGAAACATTGAGTCCTATGGAAAGTTTTTTAAAGAACCGCACTGAGTTTCCCCAGTATAACCGGCTGACGCCTCCTGAACCATAATAGAGGCGAATAACGGTACCCGACAAAGGATACTCTTCAATATTGGCAACATTGTAGCCAACATCGCTGTAAGGTACAAGTCCGAGACTTGTTTTCCACCACCGGTTCACAGGCATTCCAAAAAGCAGATAACCCAGAGATGCTGTACTTCTGTTGACGTTTTGAAAATTTGAAGTCAGTGAAACAAATTCGCCACTGAAGCCTCCTTCAAAAACAAATGATAGCGAGTCGAAGGCGCTAAATGACGCCGGATTGGCATAATTGACATGGTAAGGGCTTTGGATGCCAATTCCAAGCTGTCCCATTGCCATGTTCCATGCGTTATTGTTATCGGAAATATCTCCGATTCCGAACCTTGAGTATGGAGAAACAATACTAATCTGGGAGAAAACCTGAATAAAGAGAACCAGAAAAAACAGGCTGAAGAAAATTCGTAAATTAACTGGCTTTAATAACATTAAATGCGAGAATTTGTTGTAAACCGTGTATGACGATATTTGGGACTGCAAAGGTGCTAATTTTTAACCGTTTATCAAAATAGTTAACGTCTCCGCCGCTGATTATAATCTTCAGGTTTGGATATATTTCAGAGTATCTTGCAGTAACGCCTTCAATTTCAGCAAGAGTTCCGTTTAGTACTCCCGAAAGAATGGAACGGGCAGTATCATTTCCGGTGAGGTTATCTTCCTCGATGAAATCTATTAACGGCAGTTTACCGGTAAAAGTATGCAGGGCTTTGAAACGCATTACAATTCCGGGAGATATGCCGCCTCCGAGATATTCTCCTTCGGCATTCACAAAATCGTATGTGATGCAAGTGCCTGCATTAACCACCAGAACGTTTTGTCCGGGATAATAATGATTGCCTGCAACGGCGGCAGCAAGGCGATCCTTTCCCAAAGTGATTTTGGTTTGATAGCAGTTTTTGATTGGAAGAGGCGTATTTTCATCAAGAAGGAAAAACCGAAACCGGGCAGCGAGATAGTTAATCATCGAATCCTGGTATGCCACCACAGAAGATAGAATGCAGTGGCTGATAGCTTTGTTTTGCCGGGTAGCTTCCCTGATCAGCTTCAGCCCGATCTGCGGAAATTGCATCACTTCCAGTAATTCGCCCTCCCGGAAAATGGCAAGTTTCTGATTTGTGTTTCCGAGGTCAATGATAAGATCCATGAGATGGAATTACGAATTTTGAACAAAGGTATTGTTTTTTCAAAAATCTTTGTAAATTTGCAGCCCCGGTTTAAAACGGGCACGGCGGCGTCGTAGCTCAGATGGTAGAGCAGAGGACTGAAAATCCTTGTGTCACTGGTTCAATTCCAGTCGATGCCACACCAAAAACCACAAAAAACCCTGAACCTTAACGTGTTCAGGGTTTTTCTTTTTCAGATTGGGCAGGTTTTGGGCAGGTTTTAATGATTGTGGCTGACGGTTCGTTAGGCAATGTAGCCGTCATTTATTTGTATAAATTGTAAATTATCCTACTGGCGTTTTACTTTGCCCTGGCGGCTAGTTGTTTTATAGGCCAATAAACCAACTATCAATGCACCTGCCACTACGGAAAAAACCCAATCGTACCAATGAAAAAATGGAAGGGCTGTAAGGAACGTAACCGTACCAAGAGGCAGTAACAAAACAGAATTAGTGATCAAACCAGGATTATAGGTTGGCTTATCGGGTTGAAAAATTATCGTATGCATTAAATTGTTTATAGTTAATTCAAATAACATCATTGAAAAACCAACCCATGGTGCAATGTTGGCAAGAAAAGCGCCGATTATTATCACAGGCCATGCAATTACAATGTTTACCTGAAATACATAGCCTTCATCAAGTGGGTAGTTGCGATCGGTTCCGGAACCAAAAGGAGTTTTTAAATTGAAAAATTCTTTAAAACTTAAAGGGGATAAAACATACTCCTCAATTTCATGGATCATTAATAAGGGGAGATGAAGCCATAAAAGAAATTGATAAAAAGTCATATAATCTCTGAAATAAATTAGAATGACTAATAATACTGGAGCAATGAACAAATTTGCGCTTTGCCAGAATCTATTGACTTTTTGAATATTCATAAACCCTCCTTTTAAGAATTTGAATGTAAAAAAGATGAATTGGCAAAATGATAGCTATATTGCCTAACGGCGCTTGCCGGCAGCCACATTGCGGGTGTATTCTGGTGAATGATGACGTACCGGATAAACCCCGCATTGCGGTTGTCCGCTCGTTAGGCGACCTTTTTTCAATTTATTGTTAGATTTACGACACATGTATTGATTTTTTCATTCAGCAAGGATCTTCCATAATAATATTCAAGTAAAAATGTCCCTTTACTGAGTCCAGAAAATGTATAAGTATAAATCCATCTACCTCCTTTAGGAAAATCTCCATGCATAACTTCGCTTTTGGTTAATCGAACATTGACTTTTGTTGAATCATATTTTATTGGAAGATACCAAAAGTAACCCGATCCGGGCGAATTTAAAAAATTCAATTCGAATGATTCATTAACATTAACCATCTTACTGATTACTGTATCCGAAGGAATAATGTTTTGACTAAAAGTGAAAAGATAAATTGGTGAAAGCAAAATTATCAATATTATCGTTCTCATGCTTGTTATATTTTAATCAGTTGCCTATACCGGATTGGCGGTTTCTGTTCGGTGGCGATTAAAAGCGCTTTCCTGTCAACCAGTACAAAGAAAAAAGAAGCGCTGACTTGTTAAAATGCACATTCACGCCACTGACAGCAAACGCCTGTTATCGTTTCGTGCTATTTTTATTGATTTTCTATCCTTAGTACGTTGGTTATTTTACTACAAAAATAACGTCTGTCAATGCTGTGAAAGAATGCGTCTTTCCCTTAAAGTTAAAAACTACATTTAGGTATTCATTTTTTTTAGTTCCAAAGTTGTCCAAGTATACACTACAGAAATCATCATTTCGGTCTTTCATTTTTTATATCTCATAAAAAATATCTTCTGGTTTCGCTTTGTTGTCAAAAGTTATTTTCGCTTCCTTTGCCTTGCTTTGTGGCTGATATTTGTAACTTGGAAAATTCCAGAAATTTTTTAACCAATTCTATTCTGATTATTGATTTGAGTTTAAGCCACAATAAACCTGATTTATCAGAACCAATCAAACGATATCCAAACTTAACGCTGTATGAAATCATAAAGGGATAGTTCAAAAATTGGCGATAAATTTGTTTGCCTGAAGTTAGGAAGTCGGAAAATTGTGCGATAGAAAGAATTGTAAGCCCCATTTTAAACCACGAAGAAGGAATATACCAACTTACCAACTTACCAACTTACCAGCTTACCAGCTTACCAACTTACCAACTTACCAGCTACACATCCATATTGTACTGTATAACCATCTCCATACTTCCCAGTTCCAGCGCAACCAAATTCCCGAAGCCCATTTTTCCGCTTATATACGGACCATTATCGAGATCAATGAATTTATATGCGGAGCTATTAACAGCCATTGTAATCAACTCCATGTTAACTGGCACATGTCCATGAATTATACGTCTTCCGCCAATTTTTTCGGCTTTAATCTCATAATCGCGCAGCCAGAGCATCGAGCGTTGATCCTCGAACGGATTCTCATTTTTGAAGTTTAATCCGGCGTGAACAAGAACGAAATTGTCCAGTTCCTTGTAATGCGGCAGGTTCCGCATCCATTCTATATAATCTGAAGGCACATCCCTTACATGCTGTACGCCAAAACTGGTAAGAGTAGGTTTCCCGCCAATTTCCAGCCACGATTTTTGTTTTTTATTCCCGAATCTATGCCACCAGCTATTTTTCGATTTCATTTCGGCATCGTAAAGCTCAACCATGAAATCTTCATGGTTCCCTTTGATGGCGGTGACATTGTATTCGTCATTCTGTAACGAACGGATAAAATCAATCACGCCTTTTGAATCGGGTCCTCTGTCAACATAATCACCCAGAAAATAGAGTTCATCATAGCGGGTTGGTCTGATTATTTCAGTAATCAGAGAGGTTACTGTTTTAACGTAACCGTGAATGTCGGGGATGACCCATTGTTTTCTCATTTTTTCTTCCCCTGGTTAGCCACCTCTGCCATCAATTTTTTAATTACCTCCGGGTCGCCGAGGTAATAATCATTCCGAAGAACCATCTGGTCGTCGAATTCAAAAATATATGGGATTCCCGTTGGAATGTTAATTCCAACAATTTCCTCATCGGAAATGTTTTTCAGATATTTCAGAATTCCGCGCAAACTATTTCCGTGAGCGGCAACTACCACCTGTTTGTGAAGAGCAAGAGCCGGAGCCATCTCTTCTTTCCAGAATGGGACAATACGTTCAACCGTATCCTTGAGCGCTTCCGTTCCCGGTATATCTTTCGGGTCGAGGTCGCGGTAACGATGATCAAACCGAGGATGGCGCGAATCTTCCAGATCAAGGGCAGGAGGACGAACATCATAGCTGCGGCGCCAGATCAGCACCTGCTCATCGCCATATTTCTCAGCCATTTCCGATTTGTTCAGACCTTGTAACACGCCATAGTGCTTTTCATTGAGCCGCCATGTTTTTTGAACCGAAATCCATTGAAGATCCATTTGCTCGAGAAGCAACCAAAGAGTGCGCAAAGCGCGGGTGAGATAGCTTGTATAAGCCATCTTAAATTCAAATCCTTCTCTCTTCAATATTTTTCCGGCTTCAATAGCCTCTTTAACTCCTCGTTCCGACAAGTCAATATCAGTCCAGCCGGTAAAACGGTTTTCTTTGTTCCACGCGCTTTCGCCATGGCGTATCAATACAAGTTTATTCATGTTACGTTGGTTTATCATTGCCCGGCAAAAGTACAAAATAGTCTCTATTTTTCCTACCTTTGCCACTCCCAATGACCAAAACCATGAACACCTACAGGAAAATCAACAGTATTCTCGGATGGATTGTGTTTGCAATAGCTTCCGCTGTTTATATCATCACTTCGGAGCCAACCATGAGTTTCTGGGACTGCGGGGAGTACATTGCAACTGCCTATAAACTGGAAGTAGGACATCCTCCCGGAGCGCCTTTGTTTCAGTTGATCGGCAGGTTCTTTTCTCTCTTTGCCTTTGGCGATGTTTCTCATGTGGCGCGGATGGTAAATTCAATGTCGGCTCTTGCAAGCGGGTTTACTATTCTTTTCCTTTTCTGGACAATAACCATGATCGCAAAAAAAATCGTGGTTCGCAGCGGAGAGATGACTTCCTCAAAAACGATTACCATTATGGGCGCCGGGTTGATCGGCGCTTTGGCTTACACATTTTCCGATTCTTTCTGGTTTTCGGCTGTGGAAGGCGAGGTTTATGCGATGTCGTCTTTTTTCACGGCAATAGTCGTATGGGCTATCTTTAAATGGGAAGAACATTCCGATGAAAAACACGCCTATCGCTGGTTAATACTGATTGCTTACCTGATGGGACTTTCCATCGGGGTTCACCTTTTAAACCTGCTCGCTATTCCTGCCATAACTTTTGTTTACTACTTTAAAAAATTTCCCGACCGAGGGCTTAAAGGCGCAATATTTACCACTTTTTTATCAATAATGATCCTTTCGGTTGTGATGTATCTCATCATTCCCTGGATTATTAAACTTGCCGGTCTTTTTGAACTGTTTTTTATCAATTCCATCGGACTTCCATTCAATTCAGGTACGATAATATATTTCACGCTCCTGATCGGTTTCATTATCTGGGGACTTTATTTTACAAAAAAGAATGTAAAACCAGTATGGAATGCGATTATTCTGGCATTCACCTTTATCGTTATTGGATATTCGTCGTTTTTGATGCTTGTTATTCGTTCAAACGCCGATACTCCCATTGATGAAAATAATCCTGAGAATGCCATGTACCTGCTCGCTTACCTCAATCGTGAACAATATGGCGACTGGCCGCTCGCTAAGGGTCAGTATTACAATGCGCCTGTGGTTGACCGAATGGATGGTAATCCGGTTTATGCAAAAGATTTGAAATCGGGAAAATACATTGTGGTTGATAAGCGCGAAAAAACTATTCCTGTATTCGATCCCCGGTTTTCAACGATATTTCCCCGCATGTGGGATCAATCGGAACCGCGGTTTGAGAAGGAATATATCCGTTGGGGCAATGTCAAAGGGGTTCCGGTCGAGGTTCAGGGCAACGAGAGAACTGAAACATTGAATGTTCCTACCTTTTCCGAAAATCTTACATTTTTCTGGAATTACCAGATAATTCACATGTACTATCGCTATTTCATGTGGAATTTTGCCGGCAAACAGAACGACGTCCAGGGAATGGGCAATAAAGTTGACGGCAACTGGAAAAGCGGAATTCGTTTTCTCGATGAGATGCGACTTGGAACACAGGATATTCCTGAAAGCAAGAAAAGTAAAGGCGATAACCGTTTTTATTTCCTTCCGCTGATTCTTGGACTTATTGGCGTTTACTATACATTGCGAAAAGACAAACAAAGCGCCTGGATTATCCTTCTGCTTTTCTTTATGACTGGTCTCGCAATTGTGCTTTACCTTAACCAGCACTCGCCTCAGCCGCGTGAACGGGATTATGCCTTTGCCGGATCGTTTTATGCCTTTGCAATGTGGATCGGACTGGCGATTCCGCAAATTGTTGATTGGCTCCGAAAAGTGTTGGGGACAATGTCGGCTCAGATTGTTGCAGTGGTTTTTGGTATGATTGCTGTTTCGCTAATGGCTCAGCAGGGATGGGATGATCACGATCGTTCCGATCGTTACACAGCGCTTGCTATCGCTGAAAATTACCTGAATTCCTGCGCCAAAAACGCCATCCTTTTCACCAATGGCGATAACGACACCTTTCCTCTATGGTATGCCCAGGAGGTTGAAGGAATCCGCACCGACGTCAGGGTAATAAATCTCAGCCTCCTGAATACCGAATGGCACATTGACCAGATGAAACGAAAGGCATACGATTCCGATCCGGTTCCATTTTCAATGACCAAAGATAAATATCGCCAGGGAAACCATGATGTCACCTACATAGTTGAAAATGAAGAGTTGAAAAATACCTTCGTTGACCTGAAAGCGCTGTTCGGCATTATTGCGCAGGACGACAGCAAATTAAAGATGAATACTTCGCAGGCAGGGATGATTGATTATTTCCCGACCGCCAATTTCATGGTGGGATATGATTCTGCAGAGCTCGTGAGTTCTGGGGCTATTACGCCGCGCATGATGAACCGTCTCGACACAATTCGCTGGAAGTTTAAAGGGCGCGCAATCGAAAAAGCCAATCTGATGATTCTCGATCTTCTTGCAACCAACAACTGGAAACGTCCCGTTTATTTTGTAATGACCACCGGTTCCGATACCTACATCGGGCTTGATAATTATTTGCATCTCGAAGGTCTTGCTTACCGGTTGCTTCCGGTGAAGGTTGAAAGCGAGCAGGGTCAGATCGGCGATGTTAATACCGATGTGATGTATGATAACCTGATGAACCGATTCAAATGGGGAAACATGAATAAACAAGGCGTTTATATTGATGAAACAAACGCTCGCATGGTTATGAATATGCGCGGTCTTTTTGCCCGTCTTGCCAATGCGCTTATCGTTGAAGGGAAAAAGGATTCAGCCAGGATGGTTCTCGATCGCTGCTTCGAGGTGATGCCTGAAACAACAGTTCCGTATGATTTTTTCACCGTTCCGCTCATCGCCGGGTATTACAAAACCGGGGAAACGGCAAAGGCGGTAGCGCTTTCAAAAAAGGTTATCAAAAATTCATCGGAAGAACTCGCCTACTATTTTTCTTATCCCGACAATGAACTTAAATCGCTCGATCTGAATATGCAGGAGGCTTTATTCACAATTCAACGTCTCGGTGTTGTTGTAAAAGATGCAAGCCAGGAAAAACTTACAACTGAATCGGAAGCAATTCTGAAAAAGTATTATGATATGTACGTGGCAAAGGTTTATTCTCCCGAAGACCAATGAGCGCAGTAAAACCGCCGTTTTTTCTAAGGTGGTTCAGCCCCAGGTACCTTGTATGCGATCTTCCTTCAGCCGAAAAGGTAATCTATCTCACATTTGATGATGGTCCCATTCCCGAAATAACTCCGGAAATACTTGAAATTATTGGACAATTTGATGTAAAGGCAACCTTTTTCATGGTTGGCGACAATGTTCGGAAACTTCCGGATATTTACCAACAGGTAATTGAACAAGGGCACGCTGTAGGCAATCATACTTTTCATCATTTAAACGGATGGAAAACCACGCCAGGCTCTTACATTGAAGATGTTTACCGTTGTTCCGATCTTGTGAAAAGTCCTCTTTTCCGCCCACCTTATGGGCGCTTCACTCCATCGCAATACCTGCTGCTTAAAAAGGATTATCGTTTTGTCCTCTGGTCTGTCCTCTCTTACGATTTCCACAAACGCACCACACCCGAAAGCTGCCTTGCAAATGTGATCAACAACACCGGAAACGGCTCAGTTGTAGTATTTCACGACAATATCAAATCCATTGAAAAGGTCAGATACGCTCTACCCCGTTTTCTCGAACACTTTTTAAACAACGGTTTTCTATTTGTTCGTCTCCACCCATAAATCCCCCCATTTCACCACCTCACCACCTCACCACCTCACCATCTTACCAGCTTACCATCTTACCAGCTTGCCAACTTATAAGCTTCCTTCATCCGCAAAACTGTAAAACCCGTTATCTCCCACAATCAGATGATCGAGTACGCTTATCTCCAGTAACTTTCCCGCTTCCACAAGTTTTTTTGTGATTCTCATGTCGGCTTCGCTTGGAGTTAGTATTCCAGAGGGATGGTTGTGCCCGAGAATAATTGATGAAGCATGGTGATCGAGGCTGATTTTAAAGATTTTTTTAGGATCAACAACCGTTCCTGAAATGCCTCCCTCACTGATGGGGCATTTGCGCAAAATTTTATTTGCCCGGTTTAGCAGAAGAATCCAGAACTCCTCATAAGGCTTGTCTCCCATAGTATTTTTGAATATTTCATACGCATCCTTACTTGACTTGATTTTTTCACGCGTCAGTACTTCTGATTCATTCCTGCGTCGCCCCAGTTCAAGAGCGGCGAGAATCGTAATTGCGCGGGTTTGCCCTATTCCATTGATCTTTGTGAGTTCCTGAATGTTGAGTTTTGATAGTTCAGGCAGGTTTCCGTGAGCTTTTTGAAGAATTTTCTTTGCCAGATCAACAGCGGAATCTTCCTTTGTGCCCGAAACGATAAGAATGGCAAGTAGTTCAGCGTCGCTCAGGCTTTGGCGACCTTTCAACAGCAGTTTCTCGCGAGGGCGATCATCCTCAGCCCAGTTTTTTATCGTCGAATGGTTAGCGTAATTTTCCATCGGTTTTAATGGTTAATCGGTTTCGATGGCAAAAGGTTGAGCTTTTTTTCAGAAAAAGTTTTCAACAATATGAATCCGGTAATATTCTGAAATGAGCATCCTGACGTTTACTAATACTGCAAACCTTGACTCTTTCTCGTTTTTCCCTTGTGATTTGGAACTTGAAATTTGAAACCTGAACCCACTCCGAAAAGTGGGCAAAAAAAATCAAAATTTGACAAAAGTTCGGTATATCAGCAACTTGAATTGCCACGACCTTAATGTCGTGGCAATTGATAACCAGATAGTTACTGGACTGTAGTCCAAATTGTTTCCTTTTCGGAGTGGACTCAAACCTGGAATTTTTAAACTGTGCAGTTAATTCCGTTTTGAGGATAAATTTATGCCGTATTTGGAATTCTTCCCGGTTTACTGTGGGGAACTACGGAATGATAGTTATATCTTTGTAAAAAAAATCCATGTTAGAAAAACTAAACAAACACAAATGGTGGATAATAGTATCCATAGGAATTGCAATGATTCTTTATATTGTTCTCACTTAGTTGAAGTAAAAGGTCAGAATTGAATTGATTTTCAGGAAGCCCCTGCTCTCGGTTGAAAGAGATACCCTTGTTTACCATTGGTAATCGCACTGCTGCCATAGCTGTCGCTCCTCTTCGGGAGTAATTTTTACAGCCTCTTCGGGGGAATATTTATCGGATGTCTTTTTCAACATACAGTCACAAAAGCTGGCTGCATCTTTATTTTTCACCCCGCGGTCGTTCATGAACTTCATGCAACTTGTTGTCCAGGCGTCCTTTTGTTCCTGACTCCACGATTTAGCTTTTGAATTGCATCCTGTTATAATAGCCAGCAGCATGAACCCAAGCGCCGGAATAAAATATCTGAACTTTCTCATTTTTGGTGTATTAAGCGTCAAAACTACAAAAACTATCTGAATATATATTGCATAAGGGTAAATAGTGACCTTCAAATCGCAGTGAAAAATGATTAGGCACGAGGCAATTCAAATCTGTTTTTTGAAAAATAGCGGATTAAGAAAAGGATTCTTATAAATTCTGGTTGATCAGATTTCCCTTGATCGTAACGATTCCATGGTTGTCAATCGAGCCTCCCTGTTGAATTGTCAGATTGCCTGTGATGGTAATTTCAGCCGATGATTCCAAAGTCAATATAGCGCCTGTGCAAACAACGAGGTAATGACAAACTTTCCCGGTTGAAGCCAAATGGAGCGGATGAGGAGTTCCGGAAGAAACTACCACGTCATCATCAGGAAAGGGAATATCTGCCTTTGACCAGTTTCCGGCAACATCCCATGAGGACGAAATAGCTCCAGTCCATAAGTTTTCAGGATGATATTCATAACCGCCAATATCAAACAACGACGTATATGGTCTGAACAGGTTATCAAAGTCGAAATTTATTCCCATCAGCGACACATCTGTTCCCATATCCCTTGCCGGCGAATCTGCCCGCAACCTGAAATTGCCTGCGAGCGTATCTCTGAAATGAACATTTGTCATAAAGGGATTGGTATAATTGTTAGACTGAACAACGTTTACGCCTGAAGAAAGATAAATATAACTCAGCGCAGGGACAGAATAACTGCCGAGCGACCCCGGATGGATAATGAGGTTATTGTTAATCTTATTATTTGCGCTCAGCAGACTCGAAAACCGGATACCATCGGTTTTTACATTGACAATTGTGTTATTCACGAGATTAAAATAACGTCCGGGGATGGTTGTTCTGTCGTCAACAAAAATCCCGTGAACTCTTTTAGTAGGATCGTCCGGGAAAAATGTAAGCCCGATATTATAAATAATATTGTTGAAAATAATATTATTTCCGGTTCCAAAAACCATGATGGCGGTTCCGGTGCCCCCGGATAAAAAATTATTGTAACATTTTCCGGTTGTTCCCCCGCCAAGTTGAATCCCTGAATTTTGAGCCGCAATAGCAGACGCTCCGTAACCGGTAACAGTATTTCCATAAATCTCACAATCTTCGGTGGCGCAACCAATCTGAATTCCATCCAGATGCGAGTTTTCAACGATATTGTTATAAACCCTGAGTCCCTTGATCTCATGAGGATAAAGCGTATCGGGCTGACCATTGCAATTCGTCAGAAAACCATTGTATGAAGAATGTCCAATATAAAATCCTTCTCCCCCATTATTGTGTATGTAGTTGTCATGAAAAACCGTATGATATTGAGTAAAAAAACCGCGGTTTGAACTTAAATCACATACGGGATCGGTTTTCGACATGATACCGGCAAAACCGGTATTGGCAACTTCAAGGTGATCAACCTCGAAATTGGTACTTTTCTCATCCAGTGAAACGCCATTGCTATTGACCGTAGTACCCAATACACGAATGCCATATTTGATTGAATTCACCCCCGAACCAGTAAACCGGAAGAAGCTCGAATTAGCAATTTTGATTCCAAACGGATTAAAATTGTTCTGAACAATAACAGCGCCTCCGCAATTGATAAAAACGAGGTAATGCAACGAATCGCCATGAAAATTAATGAGATACAGATAATCCCTGGTTCCAGCCTGAATACAGATTGTATCGCCGGGCAGAATGTTAAGGCTATTCGCGTTTACAGCAAGTTGCTGGTTTGTGATGGTGTGATTACATGAACAAGGCTGGGCAGAAATCAGGTTGGGAATAGATGCGGCTAACAGTAAAACGAACGCTGTTTTACTGGCAATTCCGGGCAACAACCTTATTTCTGATGAAAAATGCAGAAACATATATCAATGAAGTGGCAATATATAACAAAACGCAACTACCTGAATATTTTTTGTTATCTGTTTTGATGTCCTGATTTTTCTTGAAGGCGTTTTAAGATAACGAAGTATGAAGTTACTTAAAATATCAGTTCGCGTCAAACTGTCTTTCGTATGTAATTTTCACATCACCAACCGGGGCGTGTTCGATTACAACTATCCTTTCCTTGTTAATTTCAAGGATTTCGATAGTGAAAGTCATATTGTTTTCAAGGTTCTTAGCTACTATTCGAGTTCCTTTCCCCTTCATTTTCCAGGTTGCGCGCAACGGTTTTCCAGGGTAATTCTTGATCGCGGTTTTATTGGCGAAAATTTCCATAGTTGCCCGCTGTTCCATTTGTACCAGTCGGTTGAGTTCAGAATCTTTTCTGCCGACTGCGCCGTCTCCTGCGGGTCTTGCAGCGCCGGGTTTTTGAGATGATGTATTTCCTTTCAGAGACGCTTCTGCCTGCAATGCTGAAGAATCAACAACTTTTTCAACCGTGACCGGACGCCATGTTCCGATAATGATTGTTTCGTTTGGGTGCGAAATTAGCCCACAGGAAGAAAGGACAACCGCAGCAATGAGAAATGCTAAAAGATTAACTTGTTTGTTTTTGTTCATGTTTCTAAATTTTATTGTAAACGGTTAATTGGGTTAAATATTTTTGTTATTCGTATTGTAAATTCATAGATTTTATTTCCTTTGAAATATCAACAGTTGAATCCTGAACATTGATCTTCACTTCAAAGCCTCTTTTCTGAAAAACGGAGATCATTCGTTTATTATCGGTCGTAGTTTGTGCCACGATTTTTTTTATTTTACCATGTGAAGCCACATCAATGCAGAAATCGGTGATGATATTGCCCAGATCCTTTTGCTGCCAGGCATCGGCGATGAGAATTGCATATTCAACGGTCTCCATATCCGGATCGGCAATAAGTCGTCCCACGCCTACCAGCTTTTTCTTTCCGTTTTCAACAATTTCAGCAACGATGGCAATCTCCCGGTCGTAATCAATGTAGCAATACCGGGTAGCTACTTCATGGGTTTCCCAATGAAAGAAATACCTGAATCGGTTGTATAATGACTCTTTTGAACAGGAGCCGAGCATTTCAAGCCACATTGGTTCATCCTCTGGTTTTATTGGACGCAGTAACACTTCGGTTCCATCCTGCAGGATAGACAATTTTGAATATTTTTCAGGATAAGGGCGAAGAGCGAGATGAAAATAGGGATCATCTTCGCGCCATGCCGACTTTGCATCAATCACGATACGGGCGTCGAGGGCTATTACATCTTCGGGAGATACGAGCAGCGGGTTAATATCAAGTTCAACTATTTCAGGGAAATCGGCGGCGAGGTACGAAAGCCTTATCAGCGCCTGGATTAGCTTTTCAACATTCTTTGCCGGCGAACCCCGGTATCCGCGAAGCAAGGGATAAATTTTCAGCGATTCGATCATTTGCCGGGCAAGCCTTTCATTGAGAGGCGGAAACCCAAGAGCCTTATCGCCAAAAAGTTCGGCGGTAATTCCGCCCATGCCTGCCATCAGTACAGTTCCGAAAATATTGTCTTTCTTTATTCCGAGTATCATCTCCACCGAATCTTTCGCAGCCGCCATTTTCTGGACTGTTACGCCCTCTATGCGGGCATCCGGACGCTTGCTTCTTGCCGATTCGATGATCCGTTCAAAAGCCGCTCTTACCATTTTTTCTGTTCCCAGGTTCAGTTGAACGCCTCCGACATCTGATTTATGGGTGATATCGGGGGATTGTATCTTCAGTACAACCGGATAACCAATGCGTTCGGCTATCAGCGTCGCTTCGTCGGCTGATGGCGCTGTATATGGTCTCGTAGTGGCAATTCCATAAGATTCAAGAATGGATTTCGAGATATCTTCGGGCAACACCGATTCATTTTCTGCGATGATTTGATTGAATTCACTGCGAAGGCGTGCACGGTCAACGGTAAATTCGACTGGAATATCTTTTGGCGTTTCATAAAGTGTGGCAAGATTGCGGTTATAAGCCACGAGCGTCATAAAAGCCCGGATTGCCTGTTCCGGGGTTTTGTAGGATGGAATACCGTTTTCAACAAGAATGTCGTCGGCTTCATGCATGCTTTGCCCGCCGAGCCAGGCGGCGAGGATAGGTTTGTTTGTCCCTTGAACCAGCGCGCTGATTTCCTTTGCCGTAGCGTTGGGATTGGTCATGGCTTGCGGAGTAAGAATCACAAGAACGGCATCAACACCCGGATCTTCCAGTACGATTTGGGTAGCTTTTGAAATTCGTTTGGCGCGGGCGTCGCCAAGCACATCTACCGGATTTCCGTGCGACCAATATGCCGGCAGATTCTCGTTGAGTTTCGCCATTGTTGTTTCCGAAAGTTCAGCCAACACTCCGTTGGAGGCGATAAGCGCATCGGTAGCCATCACGCCAGGACCTCCTGCATTTGTGATAATTCCAAGTCGCGGACCTTTGGGAAACCGGCTCCTGCCTATCAGTTCGGCTACGCTGAAAATATCGCCGATTTCGTAAACCCTTGCCAGTCCCGCACGTTGGAAAGCGGCGTTATACACTGCATCTTCCGAAGCCATTGCTCCGGTATGAGAGGCAGCCACCAGAGCTGATTCGGGGAACCTTCCGGCTTTGTAAACTATGATCGGTTTCTTGCGGGCAAAGGCACGCGCAGCGGTCATGAATTTCCGAGGATTCTGAATAGATTCAATATATAGAATTATGCAGTTCGTGTTTTCGTCTTCGCCGAAATAGTCTATAAGGTCGCCGAACTCAACATCCATACTGTTGCCGATGGAGACAAACTGGGAGAAACCGATCCTCCCCTCAATTGCCCAATCGAGTACCGAAGTACATAAAGCGCCCGATTGCGAAATGAAGGCGATGTTGCCTGGTTTTGGCAGATGGGCTGCAAAAGAGGCATTAAGTTTCAGCCCCGGTACGATAATGCCGAGGCAGTTGGGACCGATGACCCGCATACCTTCATATTTGCGAATCTCTGCTTTAATATCTTCCTCAAGTTTTCTTCCTTCATCGCCAATCTCTTTGAAGCCTGCCGACATGATGATAATCCCGCGAATCCCTTTTTCCCCGCACTCCTTAATCACTCCCAAAACTTTTTCGGCAACCGTGCAGATAATCGCCATGTCGGGAACTTTTGGCAGCGACTTCACATCGGCGTAGCATGGAATACCCATCACAGCTTCATTATCGGGATTGACCGGATAAACCACACCTCTGAAACCACCGCTAACCAGGTTGATTAACACTTTTCCGCTAACGCTGTTTGGATTGGTAGTTACTCCGATCAAAGCAATACGTTGGGGATTGAAGATGGAATTGAGTTTATGGATATTCATAGAAGAGAGCGAAGCGGGGAGTTGTCGGAACGGATTGCAAAGTTACGGTTAAATTTTATTTTAAAAACCGTTTAAAATGGCTTATTTTGCTGCCTGAAACTTAAAAAGTATTTGCATGAAAAACCGCTCCCTTCCTGTTTTATTATTTATGATGCTCTGGACGATATTTGCTTCTGCACAGTCAAAAGAAAACGTTTCAAATTTGCCTGAAAAAAAAACGCCTTTGTTTGGAATCAATTTTTCCGGGTTTGTGAACAGCGATATTTTCTTTGATACACGGCAAACGGTGATGGCACGCGATGGAGAGTGGCTTTTTTATCCTGAAAATATCAAGCCGGACGCTGAGGGACACGATATAAATGCGAAAGGGACTTACAATTTTCTGAGTATCCAGACCAGAATCACCAGCGCAATGAGTGGTCCCGATATTTTTGGCGCAAAAATTTCAGGGCTTATCGAGGCTGAGTTTTATGGAAATGCCAATGCAAACATCAACTCCTTGCGATTGCGGCACGCTTATATCAGGTTGAACTGGACAAAAACCGAACTGCAATTGGGTCAATACTGGCACCCAATGTTTGTTCCAGCCTGCGCGCCTGAGGTTGTTACACTCACCACCGGCGCGCCGTTTCTTGTTTTTTGCCGTAACCCGCAGATTCGCCTTACTCAGCAAGCCGGGAGGTTCAAGTTTATCCTCACCGCAATTGCGCAACTTGACGTCACGAGTAACGGACCCGACGGGCCGAGTCCGAAATACATTAGAAATTCAATGATTCCCGAAGGAAATTTCCAGATACAGTATGGCGTTAAAAATGATGAAAGGCAATCGGAATTTCTCATTGGCGCTAGTGTTGATTACCTCGTCCTCACCCCGAGACTGAATACCGAAGTAGTTACAAAAGCGGCTTATGACACGGTAATTAACAACCTGGTGAAACACTACGACGCAGTAGTGGCGACTTACGCGACCAATGCCAAATCCCCGGCTTTCACCGTTAATTTCTTTACTAAACTGAAACTCCCCAAAGTAACCATGAAACTGGGAGGCGTTTACGGACAGGATTGCTATGCCTTCAACATGATTGGCGGTTATGCGGTGAAAAGCGTTACCGATCCTACAAAAGGAACCGTTGATTATGCGCAAATCGCAACCGGATCGGTATGGGGCGAATTCAAAACCAACGGCGCAAAATGGCAGACCGGCATTTACGGCGGGTATAGTAAAAACCTTGGCGCCGGAACCGACGTCACAGGTCCTTTTTATTCGCGAGGAGCAAACATTGACTACCTTTACCGTATAACGCCACGTCTTATACTCACTGTAAAGAAGCTAAAGATAGGCGGTGAAATTGATTATACAGTTGCAGCTTATGGCGCTACCAATAAAAACGGATCTGTATCTAACTCAAAAGAGATCGGAAACCTGCGGTTACTGATTGGAGTTTACTATTATTTCTGAAGATAAACAGGTTTCAGGTTCGAGGTTCAAGGTTCAAGGTTCAAGGTTAGCGTAAAATTAAATGGAGCAAATTGATTGGTAAATTTTTATTGCCGGAATGCATTTTGTTGAAAATTAAGTATTTGAGCAAATTATCCATGACACGGTGGAAATATTTTGATTTAATCTGACTTCCAGGTTTATCAGAAGACCCAAAAGTTTTTTAATCAATTATAAATTACATTATTATGAAAAAATGTAACGTTTGCAATAAGGTAAAAGGAAAACGAAAATGTACTTTAAACGGTGATGAATTTATCTGTCCTCCATGCTGCGCAAAAATAAGAAATGTTGACTGTTTGGGATGTTCTTACTACTCTCAGGAAGAGAAACCTGTTTCAGAAAAAACAGATGAAAAGAATACTGAGCATTTTACAGTCATGCTCGATGAAAAACTTGATGATAAAGTTGATAGTATTCTTCAACTTGTGGAAATTGGTCAGGTTGAAATTGGTAACAGCAAAATGAAATCCTTATTTTCAAGATACCCAAATTATCATTCTGTTCTTTACGGAATGGGAGTTATTTGCATAATGCAAGGTAAAGAAGACGAGGCGCTGCCATATTTTGAAAAAGCGGTGAAAATATTCCCCCTGTTTTCAGAAGCTTGGTTCAATAAAGCGATGATACATAAAAAAAGGCTTGAAATATATGAGTACATGATTTCATTACAAAAAGTTGCAAAGTATTCAACTCGAGGAACTTCACTTGAAAAACAAGCAAATGAGTTATTAAATGATTGTGCTACAAATATTAACAAAGAGTCTGGTCTTGACCTTGACTCTTATATAAAATTCATGGGAATATACAAAATTGCTTATGCCAAACTAATAAGTAAGAAATATTCTGAGGCAATAATTGACTTTAAAAAAGTACTTGAGCAAATACCTAAACATTATCAATCATGGGGAAATTTGGGACTATGCTACGGTCATCTTGGCGATAAGCAAACAGCGATTGAATGTTGTGAAAAGGCAATAAAAATATATCCGAAATATCGTCCGGCAATTACAAACCTTGCAATTATTAAAAATTTAAGGGAAGGGGAAAGTCTTCGTTCATTCTCATCTTATGAAACAAACTTTATTGGGTAAGGAAATTAAATATTGATTGAACCGCTGGAAATTTCAACGCGGGTAATTCAAAACTTTTTATCGTAACAACGAATTAAACAAATTTTAGAAATAACCGATTGAAAAATCTCATTCCGGGGCTTCTCATTTTATTAAGTCAGGCGTGTTTTACGCAAACCAACCCTTCAATTCAATACACTTTTTTACCCGAATGGGGGAATACCAGTTTGTTACAGGGAAAAGTTCAAAACACAACTATCAACGATCGCGGAGTTGCGGTTTATATTTTTGCCGAGGAGGCTGGTGGATGGTGGACTAAACCTTTTGCTTCAAATCCGGTTACGCCAATTCAGGCAGATTCAACTTTCACCGCTAATATCGTTACCGGAGGAGTTGACCAATTCGCAACGAAAGTCATAGCTTTTTTAATTCCATTGTCCTTCAACCCGCCAATTCTAAGCGGAGGAGATCTTCCCGGTGAATTACTTTCATATCCATATACGGTTTCATGCCGCCCTCATGGCGATCGAACAATCTCATGGTCGGGATTTGACTGGATAGTGAAAAAATCTATCGGCAGCAGTTTAATGCCTCTCGGTCCCGGACCGAATATTTTCAATGATAACGATTCAATGGTATGGGTTGATAACCAGGGGCGACTACATCTCAGAATAGCAAAAAACGGGAATGACTGGCATTGCTCTGAATTGATCTGTAAAACATCGCAGGGTTATAACCGATACCGGTTCGATGTTGGCAGTCGCGTGGATTTACTTGATCCCAATGTTATCGTCGGCATTTTTACATGGGATGATTGTTCTCAATTTGCGCAACCTCCTGATAATTACTTCAGGGAAATTGATTTCGAATTTTCAAGATGGGGAAATCCAAATAATGATAATTCGCAATATGTAATTCAACCCTGGAATATTTCCGGGAATCTTCATCGCTTCAATATGAATCTAACCGGGATTGACCATTCTGTGCATCTCTTTGACTGGAAAGCTGAATCGCTAACTTTTCAAAGCGAATGGGGGAGTAATTCACATTCCTGGAAATTTACAAATTCAACCGCCATTCCTGCGCCAGCGAATGAAAACGTTAGAATTAATCTGCATTTGCTGAATGGCGCGCCGCCTTCAAACCAGATAAATGCTGAACTCATTTTGAATTCTTTTCTTTTGAATACGGGAAAGCCGGAAGCAATAACTGAGGATATAAAGATTTTTCCAAATCCTACGGAACAGGGATGTTTGATTGAAATTCTGTCGGATCGCGTAAAGGATACTGAAATTGACATTGTTAATCTTCAGGGGAAATTGATCCGGGAAATTTACCTGGGGAAAATTCATCCTGGTTCAACCAGAATATCATGGGATGGAATGACCGAAAACGGGAAGTCTGTTCAACCGGGACTATATTTCATCTGCATCAGGGATAAGTTTGAAATCAAATATTTCATAATCATTAAAATATGAATACTTTTGTTGTCAATTCTCCCAATTTTTCCAACAAATCAACATCTTTATGAAAAACACACTGCTTACTATTGTCGCCATGTTTCTTATTTCCTTAGCCTTTTCCCAGGCAGTGCAACGAAATATGGTAATTCTTGAAATCGGGACCGGCACCGGTTGTCAGTATTGTCCGGGTTCAGCTATGGGCGCGCAAGACCTGCTTGCGAGCGGAGCAAACGTAGCCGTATTGGAATATCATAATTACAATCCTTCATCCGACCCGTTTTATAACGCAGCCGCCGGCGTGCGTTGCGGTTATTACGGAATTTCAGGTTACCCAACAGCTTACTTTGACGGCACGGTTAATTATGTTGGCGGGAGTACTTCGGTGAGTATGTTTCCACAGTATCTGCCTCTCTATAACCAGCAATATGCAGTTCTTTCACCGCTTACTATTGATATCGCGGGTTATAATGTTGGAAACCTCTACACCATAACCCTCACCATCACAAAAGTTGCAGCCATTACCGCCACCAGTCTGAAAGCCCACCTCGCGCTTACCGAATCGGGCATTGTTTATTCCTGGCAGGGACAAAGCGAGATAAACGATGCCGAGCGTCTGATGGTTCCCGATGGCGGCGGAACTTCTATAAGTTTTGCTACAGGTAATACTGTAACGCTGACACAAACCTTTACCAAAGATCCTTCATGGGTTATCAATAACTGTGAGTTGATTGCTTTTGTTCAGGATAATGGAACCAAAACTATTTTCAACGGAGCCAAAAAAGCGCTGAACGCCCTCGCGCTGCCGCTTCCTACAAACTTTTCAGGAACCCCTACCAGCGGCTGTACCCCAATGACAGTTACCTTCACCGATCAATCAACAGGCGCAACAAGCTGGAACTGGAGTTTCCCCGGCGGGTCGCCTGCAACTTCAACGCTTCAGAATCCTGTGGTTGTTTACAATGCCGCCGGCGCTTATGACGTCACCCTCAATGCATTCAATATTGCCGGAAATCAGGCAGGCTCAATGTCAAAACCGGCATACATCAATTTGAACAACGCGCCCATTGCGCCTTCTGCGCCACAGGGTTTAAACGGTTTATGTATTGATCCTCCCGATCAAACTTATACAACCAATGCAGTACCCAACACTACGGGTTACGCCTGGGAACTGTTACCCGTCTCTGCCGGAGCGCTTACAAATAATGGAACAAGTTGTGTAATTAACTGGGACAACTCATTTACAGGCATCGCCCAATTAAAAGTAAGAGCTGTAAATGCCTGCGGTAATAGTCCGTGGACGCCATTCCTCAACATCACAATCAGTACCCAGCCTGGACAAGCGGCTGCGCCAACAGGACCGGCTTCGCTTTGCATGAATCCTGGTTCAACCTCCTATTCAACTTTAGGCGCTTCCAATGCAGGCGCTTATATTTGGGAACTGCTGCCCGCAGAAGCAGGAGCTCTGTATCCCAATGGAAATTCTCTGTCTGTTGGGTGGAGCACAGTTTTTTCAGGAACAGCCACACTGAAAGTGAAAGGCGTTAACAATAGTTGTGAGGGCGCATGGTCGGCGTTGTTAAGCATTACCGTTACTCCCGGTCCGGTTGCTTTTAATATTACCGGCGGAGGCGTTTATTGCGCCATAGGCGGCAGCGGAATCGCAGTTGGTCTTGACGGTTCACAAACCGGAACTTCATACACTCTTTACCGCGACAATTCACCAACCGCGAATGTTGTTGCAGGAACCGGAAACGCTATATCTTTCGGGAACCAGATAACTGCCGGAAGCTATTCTGTAGTAGCCGGCACAACCTCAGGAAACTGTACAAACAACATGAACGGCTCTGCAACAATTACTGTGGATCCTCAGCCGCCATTAACGCCTGGCGAACCTGCCGGACCATCTCAGGTTTTTTCGGGAGCCATGCCGACTACAGATTATACTACAACCGGCGGAACTTATTCAACAACCTATTCATGGGAAATTACTCCTCCAACTGCAGGTACAATAACCGGAACTGCCACAACCGGAACTGCCACCTGGAATCAGTTGTATGTTGGAGCTGCAAATATCAAAGTTCAGGGAGTAAATTCATGCGGCGGCGGGTCATATTCTGCCGAATTTGTTGTCACAGTTGATGTTGGCGTTGGATTACCGGAACATTCCGGTTCAAAGTTGTTCTCCATTTACCCCAATCCGGCGAAATCGTCGTTTACGATTATTCCGGTAAAAAACATGAATGCAAATATCAACATCCTTAATGCACTCGGCGCTATTGTGAAGGAAATGGCTGATGTAAACCTCGGCGGACGGTATGTTGTTGATATTTCCAGCCTTGTATCCGGCGTCTATTTTATCAGAATTGATAGCGGCGAAGGTCGGCAAATAGTGAAGCTCGTGGTTGAGTAAATATTAAATTGATTAATCACAATCATACGCCACATCATAATGAAAAAGCTGTTATTTCCCCTCTTTTTTTTCTGGATCAACATCATGGTTGCTCAGAATTACCAGAATATCTGTACACCCGGCATCACGTTTTACAGAAGCCCGGATAATTATTTCATGGCATTCAGGAGCGATTCGGTACTCCCTGTCGGGGTTGGCGATACGCTGTTTTTCTCCTACCGGGCGATACGCACCCTTTCGGATACAGGATGTCTGGATACAACCAGCGGTTCCATTCTTGGCAGGAAAATTTACAAAACCCAAACCGGCTGGTTTTACCTGTTCAACCGGAACGATGATACGGTTAAGATCAATTCGCAGGCAACCTTAAATCAATCGTGGCGGTTTTGCACCCTACCGGCAAACGGATACCTTGAGGCAAGAGTGACTTCGGTCATTTCCGACAGCGTTCTCGGAGCGCCGGATGCCGTAAAGATTATCACCTTTCAGGCAAAAGATGCCGGGAACAACAACATTGCACATCCTCTGAATCAAAAATCCATCAGGCTCAGCCAGCATTGGGGGCTGTCGCGGATGCTTGATGTTTTTTCGGTTCCCGATGATACCACCTTTTACACGATTGCAGGGAAAAGTGTTCCGGCTGTCGGGATTCAGAACCTGACATGGCCCGAAATCTATGATTACCAAGTCGGTGATGAATTTCATTTTACAGGATTGGCGATGTATACTGCCAGTTGGAAAACAATCATGAAGGTCCTTTCCCGTACCGACTATGGTTTAGATTCCGTGAAATATACCCTGGAACATTGTCAACAGTTGGTGTCTGCTACCTATCCCAACTATTCTACCGTTCACGACACGGTTACGCAAACATTCAGTTTCATCGAAAATCCTCAGAATACCTGGCTCTCCAGGCTGCCGGGCGAGTTTATTCGTGAAGATTTTTCCGCAGATGACTATTGGTTTTCCACCCAGTACGTCCCCGAACGTAGGCAGAAGGGGATTAGTTGGGGTGGTTTTCTATTTGCCCGGGCATGGAACAGCGGCGATACCTGTTGGAGAACGGGCAATGGATATTATTGGACGATATCGGCCGGGGACTACACCAAAGGGCTGGGCAAGACTAGAACATACTGGGATCAGGCCGAACCGCCCTATTATGCACACATGGAAGAAAACCTGGTTTACTACAAAAAGGGGACGATTTCGTGGGGAACTCCCATTACCACCGATTGCTTCGCCCTGTTAAGCATAGAAAGCAAAGAGGCGGAAGTACAAACAGGGATTAAGGTCGTGCCAAACCCTGCCGAAGCGGAGGTTCAGGTGACCCTTAATGATTTTAACCCGGATGATTCCTGGAATTTCACCCTCTATACTTATTCAGGGATCAAGGTTTTTTCAGGAAAAGCATCTTCAAATCAGTTTATCCTCAGCCGGGATGGTCTTGCCTCCGGTTTGTATATTCTGACCATCTCCGACCGGGATGGAGCCATCAAAGGAAGAACCAGGATTATCTACAAATAGCCATTTTCAATTACAGCTACGGGATCATCGTTCATAACTTTTGCTGTTTTATGTATTACTTTTTTTGATTAATCATTTATTAAAAATTATCTTTGGAATGAGGAAAGCCCGCGGCATCGCTCCGGGCTTTTTCATTATCAGTATATTTGCACCCATTATGGATAAGAAAACACTCGAAAAATACAGTTCCGCCTTCACACTGAGCGACATGGAAATTTTCATTTTCCCTGAACTTCTTTACGCTCTTGTACTTGCCAACATCATGTCGCCTGAGATATGGAAATGGCGCGACGATCCCTGGTTTGCCGGAATCAGAAAGATGGGTCCGCTGAAAAAGATTCATCGCGTGAAGCAATATATTATGGATCATTACAACTTCAACCTCGATCTTGAAACCTGGGGACTCACCGATAAACAAACCGAGATCAACAGGTTCAGCGACTTTGTGGACATGGAGATGCTCTCGCGTTCAAACGCACTTTTCGGATATGAAGGCGATAAATACTACTTCACAATGGATATCCGCAGGCACTTCGGTTTGGATAAGTTTGATTCCGATATAATTCCTTACTGGAAAACCGAAACCGTAGAAGCCATGAATGCCTTCCGGTATAAACCTGATCATGAAGCAGGCGCCGGCGAATGTGTATCGCTCGCTTGTCTTTATGCAGCCGCTTTGTTTATTGTTGCAGAAGTTCCTCTGGAGAAAATTTTTCTGATGGGAACGCCGTTACATTCGCAGAATTTTGTGATGATTGACGAAGGAGTGATTACTAATAACCGCCGGATCGTTACCAAGTCAATGTGGTATAATGGAACCGAACTATCGGCGCTGGCTCGCCGCGCGCTGGAACATGAACAAGTTACCTACGTTGCCCACAGTACAGGATACATCCACTCGATTTATCCGGAAGCCACTATTGACCAGGCTTCATATAACCTGTTCAGGGAAAAAATCGCGAAGTTCCTTGAAACGCAGGTTGACTTTGAAATCTTTATGAGTTTTCTGCGCGATTACAGCCAGCATCAGAAGCTATTCCAACTCTGCTTTTTCTGTCAGGGCGCTAACAGGTATATCCGGCTCGAAAAAGCCTTCGGATATGAACATGGCAGCAAAAACCGGCTCGGCGAAAAAACCAGCCGGAAGCTATTCTGTGAAATGGATGAAGAAGATCTTTATCTTCAACCTATTGACCACCGGTTCAGAATTGATCCCGACATCGCTCTTTTCGACTTAAAACCTTATCAGGACTTTATCCATAAGTTAAAAGAAAACTTCCCCGGACTCGAAAACAACACTTCATTTTTCCCTGATCTGAAAAAATTCATCCACACCGTACCCCACCTCCCGGGAACCAACAAAACCTTTCTAACTTCTGCAGCTTACCAACTTACCAACTTACCAGCTTACCAACTTCTTCTCTCTCCCTCCCAAACGCGCGAAGAGATAATCTCCTCTGTTACAGCCCTCCGCAAATCAGCCTCCATTACTGCCGACCTCGCATTTTATGCCGGGCGATATATGGATTCATGCGACTGGAAACCTTTCTACAAAGCGGCATTTGAGCGTAATCCGGTTTCAATTGAATTGTTCAGTGAAATGGAGATGGAGGCGGCATATCAAAAATTACAATCCTGGCTTGACGAATCAATTTATGACGGGAACCGTCTCGCCCTTCCCGATGAGGTAGTAAATTATCAGCGCGGCGATGGAATTGAAAAAGCAATTACGCTGATCAATCTGGCTCGTTCACGCCATATTGATTGCAGCTTTCAACAAAATCAGGAACAAATTCTTGTAAAAGCGGGAACCGGGAAATTTGTTTTCCATACAAGGAAGAACCTGAAGATGCCGGCGATTGATTAGTTGATTTACCTGCGCTACTTTCCGATTTCCAACTACAATAGATGAGTTCGGAAAATCTATCGCAGTCAGCTTAACCTGACTGCTGTTGTGTCATTTTTCCTGAACTGCTCTATTTTGTCCTCGTCCATCAGTTCGATCCGTTCAAAATTCCCCCACCGGAAATTCTTCCGCCTACCATTTACATCCCAGGAATATACATTCAAAAACATCTTCCCGAAACTCAGATGCCGCGAATCGTAGTATTTGGCATAAGCTACCTGCTCGCCGGTCTTGATATCGTTGCCGATAAAGGAAAATTTTATATGAAGCAGGCTCCCGTTGGCAATAGCTTCAACCAGCGCGCGACGTAATGAAATCGCCGACGGATCGTCAAGGTCGAGGTCGAAATAAAGAATCTTTTCAAGGTCGGGTAACTCCTCTTCGAGCCTGAAAACCCGGATCCGGGTATTTTTTTCGATAGTCCATGCCTCGAATTTACTTTTCATGTCAATAATGTCGCGCCCCTTGTTCCCAAGGCGCAAGGATAGAAAATACCGTCCCTTCCGAAAACGAATATAAACTCTTTTCGTAGTAAACACATCCTGCGGTCGTTTGATGACAAAATAGACCAGAAACCCGGAAAAAATAGCCGTAAAAAACAGCGACAAAGTTGATTGCACCATCACCACCTGACGACCCAGTTGAGTAACCGGATGAATATCGCCAAAACCTATGGTGTGAAACGATACAATGCTGAAATAAACCGCCTTTTCAAAATTTATTCGCACATTTTCAGTAGCGTTGCCTGGATAGTTGTACGAAGTGGAATAAGGCGTCATTTCGATGCTTCCGGTGCGATAATAGATCCAGGCAAATCCAAAGATAAACGCGAAGTAAATTACCAACGATAACAGAATAAAAATAAGAACCTCGCGGGTTTTAAAACGAAAATTCATTTTTTCAAAGTGAGTATGACGAACTGTTTGTAGCTACAAGAAGCTGGCGATTTCGAAGCGCTAAACTGTATGGCGCCACTGAACTTGTTACGAAGCGCCAAGTTTCATATAACCACTGAACCGCTAATTATTTGTAGCTGCTATTAGGCGCTGTCCTTTGTTCGACTACCAAATTCTTGTCGGTCAACTTGTCGTAACATATGAATTGTTTTTCTTACTGTGTTCTTTTTTGCCTGTAAAGCATTCGTCATTTCTCCCGCAATTGCTTTTATTACAGGTACAGAAACAGAATTTCCTGCAACTTTTCGGGCTTGGGAATAAGGAAGATTAATTTTAAAAGTGTCTGGAAAGCCCTGCAAACGCAACATTTCTCTGTCTGTTAATCGTCTTACGCCATTTACAACTAAATAATTATAACTTCCACCTGCCCGTAAAGCACAGGAGTATGGTAAGGCAGAAATATTTCCTCCGATGTTTTCGTGCCAAATAGACGGAAAGGGAGGAACGTCCTTTAACGCATTAAGTCTTTTTTGTTTGATTGTGTCGGAAAGAAAATAGCTTTTCGGAATTTCATTATCGTTTTGTAAAATTTCTGACAATGGTTTATAATAACCTATTGGTCTTGGAAATTTGAAATAAATGGGGTTTAAAAAACCCACAATATAAATACGCTCTCTTTTTTGCGGAATGCCAAAGTCTAACGAGTTAAAAACTTTATGATAAACCGTATAACCAAGCCCTTTTAATTTTTCAAGAATAACCGCGAAGGTTTGTCCGTTGTCGTGTGTGGCTAATCGTTTTACATTTTCCAATAAAAAAGCTGTTGGTTTTTTTTCTCTGATTATTTCTTCAATGTTAAAAAATAAAGTTCCTCTTGTATCTGCAAATCCAAGTCCTTTACCAGCGATACTGAAAGGTTGACAAGGAAAACCTGCCAATAAAATGTCGTGGTCTGGAATATCTTTAGGTTCAATTAAGTTAATGTCCCCGAATGGTTTTTCTCCAAAGTTAGCTTCATACATTTTCTGCGCTTCTTTGTCCCACTCCGAAGAAAAAACATTTTCACAACCATAAGATTCAAATCCAAGTCTAATACCTCCAATACCTGCGAAAAGATCTATTGTTTTATACTTTTTTCCCATTTATTATCTTTCTCGTTTGTTCGCACAAATTTAGTCAAAATACATGTTTGTAATTGGCTATTTCAAAATATCCCGAAAAAAAGCCTACCTTTGCACCCCTCAAAAAATCAATTAATTATGCCTTTAAACAAAGTCAGAAATATAGGAATCGCGGCTCATATTGACGCGGGAAAAACCACTGTCACCGAGCGTATTCTATTCTTTACCGGAACCAACCGAAAAATGGGTGAAGTCCACGACGGACAGGCTACAATGGATTTTATGAAGCAGGAACAGGAGCGTGGCATCACCATTGCATCCGCAGCCATCTCATGCGCCTGGAAGAACCATCAGATAAACCTCATTGATACGCCGGGGCACGTTGACTTCACCGTTGAGGTGGAACGTTCGCTTCGCGTCATTGACGGCATGGTTGCTGTATTCTGCGCAGTTGGCGGCGTGGAGCCTCAAAGTGAAACTGTATGGAACCAGGCCGATAGGTATCGCGTTCCGCGTTTCGCATTCATCAACAAGATGGATCGTACCGGCGCCGATTTCCTTGCCGTTGTTGATCAGATGAACAAATTCCTCGACGCCAATGCCGTTCCGTTCCATGTTCCCATTGGCGCCGAGGAGAATTTCGAAGGAATAATTGACGTCATTACCCGTAAAGCCTTTGTTTTTCAGGAAATGGAATCTGTTGAGGTTGCCATACCGGAAGATTATAAACAGAAACTCGAAGAATCCCGCGCCTGGGCTGTGGAAAAACTTGCCGAATTCAACGACGAAATCATGGATCTTTTTATGGAGGACAAGGAGGTTAGCGCCGAACTGATGAAGAAAGCTCTGCGCGAAGCAACGCTGAAACTCCTCATCACGCCCGTATTCTGTGGCGCCGCATACAAAAATAAAGGGGTTCAAATGCTTCTTGATTCAGTGGTTGATTACCTGCCTTCACCGGTTGACGTAGGCGCCGTAATCGGTACCGACCTCGATAACCCTGAAAAGTTGCATACCTGTCATCCAACGCCAAAAGAGCCATTTTCAGCGCTGGCATTCAAACTTATTCACGATCCATTCGTCGGTCAGCAAACCTTTACCCGCATCTTTTCAGGAACCCTGAGGAATGGAATGCAGGTTTATAATGCCACTAAGGGCAAGCATGAGCGGGTCGGGCGGATTTTCCGCATCCATGCAAAAGACCGCGAAGAGATTTCCGAAGCGGGTCCCGGCGACATTGTAGCGCTCATCGGGATGAAAGTTACCAAAACCGGCGATACGCTTTGTGGCGATGAACACCGGTTTCTCCTCGAATCAATCCACATTCCGCCAAGTGTTATCGAACTGAAAATAAATCCGGTGAAACGCGCCGACCTTCAGAAACTGGGTGAAGCGCTTCATAAGCTGACGATGGAAGATCCCTCATTTAACGTGAGGTTTGACGATGAAACCGAAGAGACTGTAATAGCGGGCATGGGTGAACTTCATCTCGAAATTATCGTTGACCGTTTGAAACACGAATTTAAGGTTGAAGCCGAAGTTGGCGAACCTGCGGTTGCATTTCGTGAAACTATTACCAGCGAGGTGGAATCAAATTACAAACATTCCAAACAAACCGGAGGAAAAGGGCAGTTTGCCCATATCGTCATGCGCCTCGAACCGAACGAAGGCAAAGGCTACGAATTTATCGAAAAGATCAAGGGCGGCAATATCCCCGCAGAATACATTCCTTCGGTGAATAAAGGGATTCTGAAAACCATTGAGCGCGGCGTTCTTGCAGGTTATCCTGTGGTTGATGTGAAAGTTGTGCTACTCGACGGCAGTTTTCACCCCGTTGACAGTTCCGATATGGCATTCCAGACCTGCGCTTCCATAGGCTTCAAGCAAGGCTTTATGAAAGCCGATCCGATTCTTCTCGAACCAATGATGAAGGTGGAAGTGAACACCCCCGACGAATACATCGGCGATGTGGTTGGCAATCTTAACCGCCGTCGCGGGAAGATAGAGGCGATGCGTCGCTACCGGAAAGGGTCGCAGAAGGTCAATGCTTTTGTGCCGCTGATGGAAATGTTCGGATATGCCACACAATTGCGAAACATATCGAGCGGACGCGCCAACTACTCAATGGAATTCTTTAAATATACGCCGCTGCCGAAGCTCATCCAGGAAGAGGTATTGAAGAAGATTGCTGACGAGAAAAAAGCAGGCAGATAAATTGACCTGTGTTCTGACTTGTTTATTCTGAAAAAATCAGTGAATATCCAATCGCATACTCAGATTATGAAAACTAATTTTTCCCTACGACTTTTGGCTGTCAATATGTTATTTTGCTATAGACATTTTGTACCAAAAGGGACAGTTCCTGTAATTATACTTCGTCATTTAATGCGTTTCCATTTTCGGAAATATGTGTCCCGTATTGAGAGAGTAAATATTGCCCACTAAAGTTAATGATATTATTAATCAATAAGATATAAATTTTTGTGCGCATGGAATGGTTATTGATGCATTGTATGAAATTCAGCGAACTATGGAAAGTCATGAATTCAGGAGCCTAAAAGGCCTTCGTGTGTTGGTAGTCGAAGACAACTCCATAAGCCAACGTCTGATTTACACTATCCTCTTGCAATGGCAGGTATCAGCCGATTTGGCGGCAAATGGGAAAATTGCTGTGGAAATGATGTCTGAAAATATCTATGATGTTGTTCTTATGGATATTATGATGCCTGAGTTAGATGGGTATGACGCCACACGCGCCATAAGATCGCTTGAAGGTCAATATTTCCAGAACTTGCCAATCTTTGCTTTCAGCGCTACTCCCGATCCGGAAAAAATAATTGAGTGTTCCATGACTGGTCATATCACTAAAGCGCCCATGGATAAGGTGGAATTGCACCAAAGGATTTCAATGTATTTGAAATAGATCCTGGATTGTTTTTCTGATGTTTACGGGAAATTTCATTGTTGCTCTCTGTGTAATTATTAAAAGGTTAGCGGTCAGCTCAAAACCGAAATCAATAAAAATGTAAAATGAATATAACTATCATAGGAGCCTCGGCTGGAATAGGACTGGAAACAGTAAAAAGAGGATTAAATAGAAATCATTCGATAACGACCCTTTCTCGATCTGAAATTGAAATAGAAGAGAAAAAATCGTTAAAAATGATACTTGGTGATGCAACTAATAAAGCTGACCTATTAAATTCAATCCAAAACGCAGATGCTCTAATTATAACATTGGGGACTGGTAAGAATATGAAAGCTACTACCCTTTTTTCAGATTTTGCAAAATTAATTGTGGAAATACATAGGGAGAACAAAATAGATATCCCATTTATTTTTGTTACAGGATTTGGAGCTGGAGAAAGTAAAAATTATGTTTCCTGGCTTGTAAAAATGTTTTTAAAATACTTTTTAAAAGACGTTTATGCTGACAAAACTAAAATGGAAGAAATTATCACTAATTCAGATCTGAATTGGACAGTTGTGAGACCAGGAAGGCTATTAGACAAGGAATTGACAGAGAAATACCGTATTGAAAACAAATTATTCAAAGGAATTAATATAGGCGGAATTAATAGAGCTGACGTAGCAGACTTTTTAATAAAACAAGCAGAAAAACAAACTGAATTAAAAAAGTACACTGCTATATCTGAAAAATAGGATAAAATAAAAGCCGAACCGCTAACAGCGCACAAGCGCAACCCGAAAAGGGTATGCGCCTGTGCGCGAAACGTCACACTGAGCTATCACAGAGTTCTGCGAAGAAAGAAATATTTCAGCGCTTTTTTGCAGTATATTTAACAAATTTTTTGACATGAAACACTATCGCATTTGCAAACGGTTCTTTTTTCTAACTGTTGGATTTATTCTGATTCTGAACGGATGTAAAAAAAATGAATCAAGTCCTGAAAATCCAGTTGTTCAGGTTCCAATTGGTTTGGCATTATCCCTGACTGGCAATTTCAGTCCGTACGGGATTATTCAAAAAAATGGTTTGACAATGGCAATAAACGAACTGAACAATGGATCAAATATGCCTGGTTTTAAATTCATTCCTTTTTTCATGGATGATAAATCCTCGCCCGACACCTGCATGAAAATTTACCGGGATATGATTTTCAAAAACAAAACGCTGATAATAATCGGTCCAACCTCATCTAATTCCGCTTTTCCTGCCGACACAGTTGCACAAAATAACAAGGTAGTGGTAATGGGTATTTCCAATACCGTTCCGGGAATTACTGAAATGGGTAATTATGTTTTCCGCAACAGTCTGCCCGAATCGGCAGTGATTCCCAACACGGTTCAGGTGACATACGCAAAGCTTGGCTATTCAAAAGTTGCCATAGTTTACGGGAACGATGATCCATATACAATTGGCGCATACGACGCTTTCAAAGCATCCCTTGAAAGCATACCGGGTATGCTCATCGTTTCAACCGGAATTATCCACAAGGGAGATACGCTGTTTACAGATCAACTGAACCAGGTAAAAGCGGCAAATCCCGATGTAATTGTGTTAGCAGCGCTTGTTAATGAGGCTTCACGCTTAATGGTACAAGCGAGGCAACTTGGAATCCCAAACAGTGTGAGGTTTATTGGCGGGAACAGTTTCAATACTTCAAAACTCTGGCAACAAGCCGGACAGGCTGCCCAAGGTTCTATTTGTGGCAGCGCCTGGATTTATTCCGGCGATACTCCGGGAAATGCACAGTTTGTGGCGAGCTATTCCAGTCTTTATGGTTCAAAGCCTGACCAGTTTGCCGCCCAGGCTTATGCCAGCCTATATATCGTTGCTGACGCCTTAGTCCGCACAAATTCCCTTAACAGCGAAACGCTGCGCAATTCTCTTGCAAATACCACAAACCTGAAAACTATTCTTGGAACATTTTCATTCGACGCCAACCGTAACCCTGCTCATACACCCGTGGTACAAGAGCTTGATAACGGAGAATTTGTGTTATTCCAGTAAATTCAGATTGGCTGCAACATCTGCTTTGGCAATTTCTACTCCACAGTTGGGAAAAAGGAATAATTTTGCCTGGATTATTCACTAACAGAATCTGTTTTGTTATTGACTTACTGTTATAATTGCCGCTAATCAAATCTATTCTTTATGAAAAAAGTCATTTTTGTTATCATCAGTGGTCTGATGTTGGTTGCGTGTAGCAAAAAAACCACCGACACGCCTGAATTTTCCAACAGTTTACAGTTTGGAACAGGACTTAACCCGAATAATCTTTTTGAACTGATTGGAGTTGGGACAGTCTTTTCAAAATTGACTCCCATCTATTTCCGTCTTGAAAGTTCAGATGATATGGGTGGATCGAGCGTCAAAATTCAGATCAACAATGGAGATGGGTCGCTTTACAATTCATTCACCTTCACCAATCCACAGGGATATGGACACATATTCCTTTCCAGTTTCAACATTCCTGATGCAGGCAGTTATAAGGTTACCGGTATTCTGGTAACCGGTAGCAAGACTGTTGCTTCTCAGAATCTTACAATTCAATAAAGGAGCAGAGGCATATCCATTTGTTTCCTTAGGTTGTAAATAAAACCTGGGAATACGCTTCAAATCCGACGGGTTTTGAAACCCTGTTAGGAGTGTGAAATCAAATCCCACACATGAAACACATTTACACCAACGCCGACTTAACAACCCTCGAGTTGGCAATCACATCAATAAAATCGAAGATCAAAAACAAACGCTTTGTCTTTGACGAAACCACCGCCGGTTTCGAATTCGTTTATCTTGGCTATGACAAAGAAGACGAAAAAGAAAAAGAAAAAGAACCAGATTTAACCGAACTGGTTTTTGAAACCCCTCAACCCCGGTTGCGCTATCTGAACGCCAATAACTGTGGGATAAAGAAGATTGTCGTTAAAAACTGAGCCGGTTAATGAACTTGGCAAGGCTACAGTAAAATCTATTCCCCCTGCATCGAAACCACCCTGAACTCCTGACCTCCTGAAATTTCCGAAGGAAAACTCCGGCACTCCGGACAAATGTCCAGCCGGTATGTCATTTCAAATTCAATATTACAAGAGTGACATATACCTTTTCCAGGAGTACGGATCATCTCAATAACAGCATTGTCCAGAATTGTATCCCTCACCAGCATTTCAAGCGCCGATTGAAAAGCATCCGCTTCAACTCCGCTCAGGTTGCCGACTTCGATCTGAAGTTCCTGAATAGTTGAAACGTTGTTTTTCACCGCTTCCCGTTGAACCAGTTCAATTACTTCGAGAGCCAGGGAAAGTTCATGCATATCGGATTCCTGTTAGCATATTCTGGGCAGTGGATCGCCGATCAAAGAATCAATAATACGCCTGCCGCCGGTTTCGGTTTTCAACACTACTTTTCCCGGGTGATCGCCGGTAATTCTTCCAATTATAGCGCTCCTACCGCCCAAAATGTTTTTCTTCATAACCGTTAGGATAAGATCAGCCTCCTCCTCACCGGCAACGATTATCACCTTTCCTTCATTGGCAATATGAAGCGGATCAAAGCCGAGGATTTCACACATCGCCGCCACGCCTCTGCTTATGGGAAGCGCCGATTCATCAATTTCGATTCCAAAACCGGTTTTTCCTGTTAATTCATTCAGCGCTGTGGCAACGCCGCCCCGCGTAGGATCGCGCATGAATTTCACGGCAGAGGTTTTATCCAGCGTTTCTTTGATCAGGTGGTTCAGCGAGGCGCAATCGGAAATTACCGGCGATTTGAAATTAAAGGATTCCCGCGCGCTCATAACCGCCATTCCATGATCGCCAATGTCGCCATTAATCAGGATTATATCGCCGGGCTTGATATCGCGAGCCTTGCTCACAAAACGGTTTTCCTTTCTAACGCTGCCGATTCCTGCGGTATTGATGAAGAGTTTGTCGCATTTTCCTTTATTTACAACCTTTGTGTCGCCCGTTACGATAGTCACACGGGCATTTCGCGCCTCATTGGCAAGCGAGCTCACTATCAATTCAAGTTCTTTCATTGAAAATCCTTCTTCAATGATAAATGAAACGCTGAGGTAAAGCGGGTCGGCGCCTGATACTGCAAGGTCGTTTACCGTTCCGCAAACAGCGAGTTTGCCGATGTTTCCGCCGGGGAAAAACAGGGGATCAATCACAAACGAATCGGTTGTAAAGGCAATCTCCGCTGTATTTGCAGAAATGATCGCTGCATCGGTCTGTTCATTCAGAATCGGATTGGCAAAGTACTTTAAGAATAGATTCTCTATGAGATTGTGCATCATCCTGCCGCCATTTCCATGACTCAGCAATATTTTATCTTCCACTTGATTCATGAGCGATATTTATAAAATGTAGCGCATGTACCTTCGCCCGAAACCATACAGGCGCCCACCGGATATGAGGGGGTGCATACAGTGGAAAAGAGGCTGCAATCATTCGGAGTTTTAAGTCCCCGAAGGATAGATCCGCAGATACACCCTTTCGGATCGGCTGGTTCAGGCACGGTGACAAGGAAGTTTCTTTCGGCGTCGAAGGAGGAAAATTCATCGCGGATTTTAAGACCGCTATTTGGAATAATGCCAAGACCCCGCCATCGGTCGTCTTTCAGTTCAAAAACCTGCGACAAAAAACCTTGTGCAATTATATTTCCTTCCCTCTGAACTACTCTTTGATACTGGTTTTCCACTTTTGGGAAGCCTGATTCAAACTGACGCACAAGCATCGCGATAGCCTGCATCAGGTCAACCGGTTCGAATCCGGTAACAACAACGCCCAACTTGCAAACATCAGCGAGATCGTTATAAATAGCGGTTCCGGTTATGGCGCTTACATGACCGGGGGCAATAAAACCATCAATCTTAACTCCTTCGTTTACCAGCGCTTTCATCACGGGAGGCATGACTTTATGAGCGCTGAGGACAAAAAAATTGACAAGTTTTGCTTTTTTTGCCTCCACAATGGTTGCAGCCGTTGCTGGAGCGGTAGTTTCAAAACCGATTCCAAGGAAAATAACCTGCTTTTCGGGATTTTTTGCAGCAATTTCAAGAGCTTCGAGCGGTGAATAGATAATCCGGATATCGCGCCCGGCAGCTTTCTCTTTTTCAAGGGAACTTACTGAACCCGGCACGCGAATCAGGTCGCCATAAGTAGTTATGACGACGCCCGGGATTTTACTGTAAGCGATAGCAGTGTCGAGAAAATGCTGACTTGAAACGCAAACCGGGCAACCAGGTCCTGAGAGCAACCGGATGTTTGGAGGCAGCAGTGAATGAATACCGAACCGGTGGATTGCCATCGTGTGACCGCCGCAAACCTCCATCAGTGTGATCTCTTTTGTGGAAATTTTTTTCACCTCTTCGGAAAGGGCAATGATTAAATCTTTATTACGATATTCGGTGAGATATTGCATATACTTGTCGTTCCTTTGCGCCCCTTTGTGCATCCTTGTTGCCTTTGTGGTTAAAAAAAGTCATAGACTCAAACCTCTACTGCCTGCCACTTCATTCAAAAGCCGGAGGGTTTCCGCAGCCTCTTCTGCATCCACCTTCTGGATGGCAAAACCGGCATGAAGCATCACATAATCGCCCGGATTCACATCGTCGAGCAACAGAATACTTGCCCGGTATTCAACATCTTCAATAGTTAACAGAGCTGTTGCCCCATCAACACTGATCACTTTTGCCGGTATTGCTAAACACATAATTTATCTCTCCTTTTTGATGCTATTGCCAGTTGTCCAAGCGCGATTCCTCCGTCGTTGGTGGGAACGGCGGCATGAGCGTAAACTTCAAAATTGTTCTTTTTCAACAAATTGATCGTTCCTTTCAACAAATATTTGTTCTGAAAAACCCCGCCGGAAAGGACAACTTTATTTAACCCTGTCTTTTTTCTGATGAGGTTTACCGATTCAAAGATAGCTGATATTACGGTATTGTGGAACTTTGTTGCAATCAGGGAGAGATCAACGCCTGTTAAAAAATCATCGGTAAGTTCGCAGATGGTTGCATCGAAGCGGATGGTTCGGTCAATCTCAAAGTAATAGGTTTCTGTACAACCGCACTGAACCAATGATTCAAGGCGCATAGGCGCTTCTGCCTGAAAAGTGGACACCTGACACAATCCAAGAATCGAAGCCACTGCATCAAACAACCTTCCGGCGCCGGAAGTAAGCGGCGAATTTATTTTCCGGTCGATCATCCTGACCAGAGCATTGATTTTTTCAGGATCAATTTCCTTGAAAAGCGGAAGATCAAGGTTCATGAAATCCTCCCGGTAAACCTTGTAAAGCCAGGAAACGGCGATTCGCCAGGGTTCTTCCGCTGCGGCGTCGCCACCCGGAAGCGGAACATATTCAAAATGGGTAATCCGTTTGTAGCCCAACAAGTCGCAAACTAAAAACTCAGAACCCCAGATGTGGCCATCATCCCCATATCCTGTACCATCCATTGCCACTCCGATCACCTTCTCATCGAGGTGGTGTTCGGCCATACACGCGGCAATGTGGGCATGATGATGCTGAACCGAAATTATCGGAAGGTTGCCGAAACGGTTCGCGGTTTTTGTGGATATGTATTCAGGATGCATATCCACAGCGAGCAACGTAGGTTTTACCCGAAACAACCGCAGAAATTGCGAAATGGTTTGTTCGTAAAATTGTGCGGTTTCAAATCCCTGAAGATCGCCGATGTGTTGACTTGGAAACGCTTTATTCCCTTTTCCAACACAAAAACAGTTAGTAAGTTCGGCGCCGAAAGCAATAATTCCATCGGCGTTTAGCGCCGTGCGAACAGGCGACGGCACATAACCGCGCGAACGGCGAAAAATTCGCTCTTTTCCGTCAATAATCCTTACCACCGAATCGTCAGTGCGGTTATAAATTTCGCGGTTGTGCAGCACAATAGCATCCACGCAATTTGAGAACTGCGCCAGCGCCTCCCGGTTATCAATCAGGATAGGTTCGCTGCTGAAATTACCGCTGGTAAGCACAATTGCTGATGTTTTTAACCGCTGAAAAAGCATGTGGTGAAACGGCAAATATGGAAGCATCAACCCCAGCAGATTTAACCCGGCGTTGATATTTTTTGCTAATGGCGGCAGGTTGTCACAACTTTTCATTTCCAGCAGTACAATAGGTCGCCGCCATGATAAAAGCGACTGCTCCTCAGGTTTTTCCACTGTTGCATAATGTTTCAATGTTTCGATGTGGCTGAACATCACCGCAAATGGTTTTCCGTCGCGATTTTTGATATTCCTCAGTTTTTCAACGGCAGCATCATTGAAGGCGTCGCAAGCGAGATGCATACCTCCAAGTCCTTTGATAAGCGCGATTCCGCCTTTATCGATACATTTTGAAACATGATCCAAAATGACTTCGATTGAATCGCTAATCTTGTTTCCATCAACAAATAATTCATAACCGGGCCCGCAGATGGCACAGGCAGTGGGTTGTGCATGGAATCTGCGGTCGAGAATATTTTCATACTCTTTTCTGCAATCTTTGCACATCGGAAAAGACTGCATGGTGGTTTTTACCCTGTCGTAAGGCAGATCGCGAATAATTGTAAACCGCGGTCCGCAATTGGTGCAATTAACGAAAGCATATTTCAAACGATTTCCTTCTTTTTCAATATCTTCCATACACTCGGTGCAAACTGCAATATCGGGACTGATTTCCGTGACTTCATCGGAACAATCGTGGCTTTGAAGGATACTAAACGCAGTAAATATCTCAGGTTCGATTTCATCAGGTGAAATATTTTCAATCATTGAAGCTAATGGCGCCTCCATTTTCAATGAATTAAGAAATTGAACGACGTTTGAAGGATTCCCGCTGATGCAGATCAGGACATTCTCATTTGTGTTCTGCACCCATCCGGTAAGACCAAGATTTGTTGCAAGACGATATACAAAAGGACGAAAGCCGACGCCTTGTACCAGTCCTGTTACCGTTATTTGTAGTGTTTGAATGATCAATGGATTGAGTGGATTG